>CAZSUM010000347.1:0-2702 GCA_964610015.1 uncultured Lentisphaeraceae bacterium | reverse complement strand
ATTGCTTGGAACCGTGTGGGGTGTGCTGGACGCATTCGCTGATATGGGCTCCAAAGGTACGGTGTTACTCTCGGTGATTGCACCGGCGATCTCTTCAGCGCTGGTCACGACGGTTGTGGGTTTGCTGGTGGCGATCCCGAGTGTGATCTTTTACAACAATCTTGCGGCTAAGGTTCGTCAGCTGAGCACGGATATGGATGGGTTCGCTGATGAGTTGATGGGCCGCATTGCGTGTGAGTTTCAGGGGAGGGTGGACTAATGGTTCTGCGTCGCCTAGGGCGCAAGAAGTCGTCGAAGATAATCAACAACATCGATATGACGTCGTTGATCGACTTGACGTTTTTGCTACTGATCACCTTCATTATTACGATGCCTGCGATTGAACAGGGCATTTCTATTCGTTTACCGCAGGCCAAGGCTGATGAGTTACCGATCAAGAAATCGCATGTGGTCACGCTCGATGTTGAGGGACAGGCGTTTCTTGATAACCGAGAGATCACGCTTGACGATTTGGAACGAACGCTTGGGATGATGGCTGCGGAGGATCCTGAGGTGGCGGTGCTGGTCCGGGGAGACGAGCGTTTGGAGTATGGAAAAATCGTGCGTGTGATGAAGATCCTCTACAAAGTGAAGATCACGCGCATGGCACTAGTGACGTTGTCGGAGTAAAGGACGCGTGAAGAAGGGACCTGTTAATTCCTATTCGCTGAAGTGGTCGATCGTGCTGCACGCTATTCTTCTGGGTGCTGCGCTGGTCTTGCCACTGCTGTCGGTCTTTCGCAAGAAAGAACTGGTTATCCCTGTTGATTTCACCGTTGTGCTTGAGGAAAATTTGGTGGAGCCAAATGTGCCTCCAACGCCAGATGAACCCGAACCTGAGCCTGCGGCAGAGCCGGAACCAGAGCCGGAACCCCCCAAACCAGCACCCTTGCCCGATCCTCCCAAAAATGTGGTCGCTTTAGAGAAAAAGAAAGAACCTGAAAAGAAGCCACCGCCTGAGAAAAAAAAGCCGGAAGAGAAAAAGCCGAAACCGTTTAAAAAAGGGCGTCGTGTCGAAGCAAAAAAGCCCTTGCCGAAACCCAAAGAAGATTTCACCAAGCTGAAGCCCGTCACCTCACAACCTGTGACGGATAAAAAGTTGTCGCGTGCTGAGATTGACAAAGCGCTACGAGACGGTGCTAAACAAGGGTCACGTAATGTGATTCCTGAAGATGAGCTTTCGCGGTGTGTGCTGTTGGTGCGCCGTGCCTTATACGAGGCGTGGCAACAGCCCAATTCAGGTGATGCGGGGTCACGGCCTACGTTGCTCACCATTCGATTGGATCAGACTGGACGTTTGGTTAGCTACCGGATTCATCAATCTTCTGGCAGCGCCTACTTTGACCAGACCGTGCTCAAGGCTGCGGCTAGCGCTGCGCCGATTCGTGGATTGACCCCAGCTTTTTTGAAACAATATGAAACGCTGATTGTTGAATTCAAATTAGAATAGACAAAAAAGGCGGCATCCTTTCGGATGCCGCCTGCTATTTTTTTCAATTTGAATGGTCAACTACCAGCGGTCACGAGGTGACTCGCCTCTGTCGCCACCACGAAAGCCGCCACGTTCTTCGCGCGGTTTCGGTTGCGATTCATTGACGCGTAGCCGACGGCCGTCGGTCTCATGGCCGTTTAACGCTTCAATGGCTTGCTGGGCTTGAGCCTGGTCCGCCATCTCGACGAACCCGAACCCTTTGGATCTTCCACTCATACGGTCGATAACCACCCGAGCGGAGGCAACCTCACCATGTGCGCCAAATAGATCTTTCAGATCTTCATCCGTTGTTGTATACGGAAGGTTGCCAACATAGATATCCATGTCTGCATTCCTTGTGTGTTCGATGTTCAGCCATGTTGTTCATTAACCGGCGGTACGTCATCCCATGACCAGAATCCGTACAGTAGGTATCTTTTTCATACCCAGATGCGTCGTCTTATCTCACTTTTACAGAAGATAAAAAAACGGCATCCCGCAAAAATAAAAACCCAATATGTAATATGTTAAACTTTTATTCGTTTCGAGTGCAAGGGTTTTCTGAGCGATCTCGATAATCGATAATTAGATGAATGATTGATCACCCTCTATTTTTCACTCGCTTTTGAGTTGGGGGTTACTGCGTGAAGAATCGCTTCTGCCCGCATGAGACCAATTCCAGACACAGCGGCGATGGCGTCGATAGGGGCACGTGCCAATCGATAAACCGATCCAAAATGTTTGAGCAACAGTGCTTTTTTGGCTGGCCCAATGCCGGGTATTTCATCAAGTGCGGATTCACGGATCAGGCGGTTACGCAGTCGGCGGTGGTAATCGATGGCAAACCGGTGGGCTTCATCCCGCAGGCGGATTAACACACGTAGGGCTTTTGTGTCACGCGGGAGTCGTAGCGAGGCACGCCCATCATCCAGCACAATTTCTTCCATGGCTTTTGCGAGGCCCGCTGTTGGAATCTGGCTGAGTCCCAATGTCTTAAGCGATTCGCGTGCTGCACGAAGTTGCGTGACTCCGCCATCGATCAGAATCAGACCGGGGAGCTGTTTACCTTCATCTCGTACACGTGCGTAACGACGCAAGATAACTTCGGCAATAGAACGCGGGTCATCCGCCCCTTCAACGGTGCGAATTCGAAAACGTCGGTACAGTCTTCGGTCAGGGAGTCCCGCCATTG
>CAZSUM010000346.1:0-2710 GCA_964610015.1 uncultured Lentisphaeraceae bacterium | reverse complement strand
CAGGTTGAAGAGTTATAAGAACGCGACTTTTCTTGAAGAAGGAGAGGGTTTTTTCTTATACTGAACGGACTTTTTTTAAGCAAATAGGTCATGTGAAGGAGATCTCGTGGAAAAACAGGTTAAGAAGGTCGCATTTTTAACAGCCGGTGGTTTGGCACCGTGTCTGAGTTCAGCACTTGGTTATTTGATTGAAGAGTATTCGCGTCAGGCTCCTGAGATTGAGTTGATTGGGTATATCAATGGATACAAAGGGCTCCTGAAAGGTGAGCATGTGAACGTGACACCCGACGTGCGTGAGCATGCGCGTTATTTGACGGAACATGGGGGCAGTCCGATTGGCAATAGTCGCGTCAAGCTGACGAATGTCAAAGATTGTGTTAAACGCGGTCTGGTGAAAGAGGGTGAAGACCCGCAAAAAGTGGCGGCAGATCAACTGGTAAAGGATGGCGTTGATGTGCTACACACCATTGGTGGCGATGATACCAATACGGCTGCGGCTGATTTGGCGGCCTACCTGGCTAAGAACGGGTATGGGCTGACGGTGGTGGGCTTGCCGAAGACGATTGATAATGACGTTTATCCAATTCGTCAAAGCTTAGGTGCGTGGACGGCTGCGGATGAAGGTGCACGGTATTTTAAGAATATTGTCAAAGAGAACACCGCCAGTCCGCGCATGTTAATCGTGCATGAGGTGATGGGGCGCAACTGCGGTTGGTTGACCGCTGCAACGGCGGCAGCTTACCGTAAGAATCTGGATCAAACCCATTATCTCCCAGCCTTTGGTTTGACACGCGAGCGTGAAGAGGTGCATGCGGTTTACGTGCCTGAAATGGCGTTTGATGTTAAGGCCGAAGCGACGCGCTTGCGTGCGGTGATGGATCGTAATGATTGCGTCAACATCTTCGTTTCGGAAGGCGCTTGCGTCAACTCGATTATTGCAGAACTTGAAGCCAAGGGTGAAGAGGTGCCAAGAGATGCGTTTGGTCATCCACGGTTGGACAAGGTGAATGTCGGTGGGTGGTTTGCCAAACAGTTTGGAGAGATGCTCGGCGCAGAGAAGACCATGGTTCAGAAGAGTGGCTACTATAGTCGTGCTGCGGCACCGATTGCTCAGGACCTTGAGCTGATTCAAGCGTGTGCGAAGAAGGCTGTTGAATGTGCTTTGGCGGGTGTGGGTGGTGTTGTGGGTGAGGATGAGAATAAAAATGGTGAACTACGCGCGTGTGAGTTCACCCGAATCAAGGGGGGGAAACCCTTTGATATTCAAACCCCTTGGTTTATCCGGCTGCTTGAAGAGATCGGGCAACCCAAAGGGGCGACGGTCACCGTACAACATTAAGCGGTTGGTTCGGCATTTCAGAAATGGATGGGTGCGGGCCAGGGATGGCTCGCACTTTTTTTTCAAACCTGCGTTTCTGGTCTTGGGACAAAAGAGGGAGACTTGCAAATGAGTGAAGAACAATCCATCGCAGAGATTTTGGCACATGTTCATGAGACGATCGCCCTCGCGTGCGACAAGGGGGGCCGTCAGCCGGACGAGGTGGAGATTGTTGGGGTGACTAAAACGCATGGGCCGGATTTGGTGCAGGAAGCTTGGCAGGCAGGGATTCGTTTGTTTGGCGAAAACAAGGTTCAGGAAGCAGCCTGGAAGATTCCGGCCTGTGGTAGCGGTCCTGAATGGCATTTGATCGGTCATTTGCAACGCAACAAGGTTCGCTCTGCGCTTGAACTCTTTTCCGTGATTCACTCAGTGGATTCTATTCGACTATTGGCGCAGATCGAACAGTGTGCGGAAGAGCAGGGGGCGCGTCCTGAGATTTTGTTGGAGATCAACGTGTCTGGCGAGGCAAGTAAAAATGGTGTCGCGCCTGAGCAAGCAGCAGAGTTGATTGAATATGCGTTAGGCTGTCGCAATCTCACGCTGACGGGTTTGATGACGCTGGCTCCTTTTGCCCCTGATCCTGAGTTAACTCGTCCGGTCTTTGCTCGGTTGCGTGACGTGCGTGATCAATGGGAACGGCAATTTGGTATTGGCTTGCCCAAACTTTCAATGGGCATGAGTCATGACTATCAGGTGGCGATTGAAGAGGGGGCAACCTGGGTGCGCTTAGGCACCGTGCTTTTTGGACACCGGCCCAAGTGGAAACCGTCAGTGGAACCCCGCTGGGAATTTTAAACAGCAGGTCGTCTCCAGTCGCAGTGGCGGTGTGGCGGGAACGCACGCGCTTACTTTCTTGCAGATCTTAGTAGGGGGCATGGATTTTGCCTTTCCGCGGTCCGTGTGCTTAGGTATGCTTGATTGCCATGAATGTTAAGGTTTTACCGGTAGGGGCCTATGAGGCCAATTGCAGCATCCTTTGGAAGGATCCCAAACAAGCGTGGGTGATTGATCCAGGAGCGGATGCGCCTAGCATCCTTGCGGCGCTACGGGCTGAGGGATTAACGCCGGCACTGGTGGTGCTGACACATGCACACTTTGATCATGTATCGGCTTTAAACGCACTCCTTGCTGAGTTTCCCGTGTCTGTGTTGCTCCATCCTAATGATGTTGAGTTTGCCTTCTCACCCCTGAATGCGATGCCTCCCTATAAGATGACAACGCGTCCGGTGTCACTCGTGACCGACAAACAAGATGGCGATCTGATCACGTGTGGGGGAGTGACGGCGCGTGTGATCCATACACCGGGTCATACACCAGGGGGCTGGTGTC
>CAZSUM010000345.1:0-2715 GCA_964610015.1 uncultured Lentisphaeraceae bacterium | reverse complement strand
GCGTTTTGGCCATCCACTGTAGCGCGGAAGCCCACCGAGACATTCATCTCTCTTTCGCGGCCCTCCACCCACACGGGTTTCGCGGAAACAAAGGATGCGATGTCCGTTGATCCTGTAGTCATTGCGATGACTGACGCGTAGCTAAGCACACTCAGTAAAGCTACCCCTAATGCACGCTTCATAAAAATTCCCCTAATTTTTTTTATGTTAGACATTCTCTGGTGGCGAGTCAAGAGAGCAGGGGAGCTTTAGCGCGGGATTCTTTTTTTAGTGGATAACCTAATGATCAGTTAATCTGGCAATAAAGAAGCGTTGCCTTTGAGATAGAGCCAATAGCACGCAGCGATTACGGGGTGGTTTTTTGGAGTTTTGTGGCAACCTGATTGTATTTATTGATGGCATCGCGAATGCACTCCAATGCTGCTCGCGACGAAATCGTGGCTGCGGTAATGGCGTCCACGTCTCCCCCGTCTTTTTTGACAATCCAATTTGCCGCTATGGAACGTCCTTGCAACGGGTTCCGAAAGGTATCCGATTCCATTTTGGAACCGAGCCCCGGCGTTTCACTGGCTACGAGTTTTTGGAAGTTGACCAGTTTTCCCTCTGAGCTGATTCCAACCATTAATACGACCTCGCCGCCGTATCCGTTGACGGAGCGTCCGGTGACGGCGGCTCCGGCAAAGGCGCCCTCTTTACGGGCAACATAAAAGGGTATCCCCTCAATTTCCTGCTTCACGGGTGTTTCGACGCCTGCAGGAAGAACATAAGCTGCGGCCTTGGCTGTACGCAGGGCGAGCGTTGCTTCAATCGGTTCTTTGGTCTTGCTGTAAACAGCTGCGAGAAGCGCGGAACTGATGGCACAAATGCTGGTAAGAACCAAGATAAGTTTTAGCGTCTCTTTCATAGATAATAGCTCGGTTATCTTTTGGTACCGAATACACGGTTACGTGTGGCACGGTTGATGAGAGGGGTAAAGGCGTTCATGATTAAAATTGCAAAACTGACCCCTTCTGGATAAGCGCCGCTTTTGACTGTCCGGATCAGCATGGTGAGAATCCCGCACCCGATACCAAAGATCAACATGCCACGGCGAGTGATCGGCGTGGTGACCATGTCTGTCGCCATAAAGAGTGCACCAAGAATCAGTCCGCCAGAGAGCAGATGCGTCCATGGTGGCAGAGCTGTCGTTGGGGTGACCAGTTTGAGAATAAAGGCATACACCAAAACCGTGAGCAAATAGGAGACGGGAATATGCCATGTGATCACTTTGCGATAGAGCAGGTAGGCACCACCGAGTAGCAGGGCGAGGGCTGAAGTTTCACCCAAGCAACCATTCATGTTTCCTAGAAAGAAATCGGACAAAAGTGAACTATCAAAGGCCGGTAGAGCTTGACCCGCTTTTAGTACATCTTTCATATATCCCAGAGGGGTGGGGGAGGTTAGCGCATCCGCTGCAACAGCAGATGCCTGTGTTGTCGCGCATTCGGCACCATAACGAAGTTGCTGCATCCAGTCTGAATGGCTCCACGTTGTCATTGCACCCGTAAAAGAGATTAACATAAACGCGCGAGCAGCCAGTGCCGGATTGAAAGGATTGTATCCTAGGCCACCGAAAACCTGTTTGGCGATTGTGATCGCGAAAACAGAACCCGCAACAGCCATCCACGTGGGAAGCGCAGGGGGGAGATTAAAGGCTAGCAACAGACCCGTAATCACAGCGCTGAAATCATTCACCGATGAGGCACGACGCATGGCCTTACGACAAAGCCACTCGCTTAGCACACAGGTTATGACACACGTCGCGGAGAGTCTAAGCGCATCGAGTCGGAAGAACCAGCAGGATGCTAGATAGGCGGGTATCAGTGCAATGACCACATCCAGCATGATTCGTTCAACCGACGAACCAACATGGGTATGCGGGGACGAACTGATGATCAAGGGGGTTTGTGTAAATTCGGGTTTCATCAGATTTTATTATGATAGGGGTTCAAGAATTCTTTCGTGCGGCAGCGCGTTTTGCCATAACAGCGGCTTTGCCTCGACGCATATGGTGTACCAGAGGACGGTGGGCGGGGCAAACAAAGGCACAAGAACCGCATTCAATGCAATCCATTAACGCGTTCTGTTCGGCACCCTCAATGTCATCTGCTTCGATAAACTGGCTGAGTTCTGACGGGGCCAACCGCATGGGGCAGGCTTCAACACATCGCCCACAAGAGATACAAGCCTGCGACGTATAGGTAGAAACACGTTTTGCGGTGAGGAGCAACAAGCCGGACGCGGTCTTTCCTGTGGGGATATCGAGCGAGGCCACCGTGAACCCCATCATGGGACCACCAGAGATAATTTTGACGGGTTGTTCTGAGGTAATCCCGCAAGCCGCAACAAGATCACGGTAGAGCGTTCCGACTGGAGCCAACAGATTGGCTGGTTTAGCAATGGCATCGCCGGTGACGGTGATGACACGTTTGACGAGTGGTCTTCCATTCATCACTGCATCATAAATTGCAAAGGCCGTACTGACATTTTCAACAACGCAGCCCACATCCATGGGGAGTCCCGCGCGAGGCACTTCACGTCCGGTCACTGAGTAAATCTGCTGTTTTTCCGAGCCTTGAGGGTAACTGGTACGTAGGACGGTAACAGAAACATCACACGGCATATCCGCATAGGCCTGCTGCATGGCTTCGATGGCGTCGGGCTTGTTGTCCTCAA
>CAZSUM010000344.1:0-2743 GCA_964610015.1 uncultured Lentisphaeraceae bacterium | reverse complement strand
TCGGTCAGGGGTCCGAGTCCCTTCGCCGCTATCTTGAAAAGGCAATCTCTGTTTTGGTCATGAAGGGCCGAAACGCAGGTTGCCTTTCTGTTTGATGGTCACTGCCTGCACGTTGGGGCTTGTGTTTACTGGGTTAACGCATGAGTGGGAAGATGAACAGGTTAATGCAATAAACCGCGAATCGGCACGCGCGGCCAGTTTTCCACTGGCTGATGTTCAAAGCGCTTTGACAGCGGAAGAGCCGGTGACCTCTTACCGCAAGTTGCTGAATGGCAACTGGGCTTATCAGTGGCACGCAAGTCCGGATGATCGCGCACAGGATTTTTATAACGTGTCGTATGATGCCTCAAACTGGACTTTTATCGATGTGCCAAGTTGTGTTGAGATGCGTGGATTCGGAATCCCGATTTACACAAATGTTCGCTATCCGCACCAGAGGAATCCGCCCAAGATTGGCACAGAGTACAATCCCGTTAGTTCGTATCGTACGACCTTCACCGTGCCTGAAGCTTGGCAGGGGCGATCGGTTTTTGTGCGATTCGACGGTGTCTATTCGGCGTTCTATCTCTGGGTGAATGGAAAGCGTGTCGGGTATAGTGAAGACAGCAAGCTCCCTGCGGAGTTTAATTTAACCCAGTATCTCAAGGCGGGTGAAAATCTGATGGCGGTGGAGGTATACCGCTGGTCCGATGGGTCGTACCTTGAAGACCAAGATATGTTCCGCTTCAGCGGTATCTACCGTGATGTTTCGCTCTTTTCACCTCCAACAACCGAGTTACACGACTTTTTTGTGACGACACAACTCGATGCTGATTATCGCAAGGCGATCTTGCATCTGAAGGTTAAGGCGCGTGCATGTGGGGGGAAAGGTGGCCCTGCGACTCTCCGTAGTCAACTCTTTGACGCAGAGTATCAGCCGATCGCCACATTGCCGGAGATGCGTTTGAATTTGGGTGCAGAGGGTCAGGACGTATCTGGCCAAGTCGAAACACCCGCTGGCTCTGAGCTGACTCCGCGGCTCTGGTCTGCGGAGGATCCTTACCTCTATACGCTTGTCATGACGTTGACCGGAGACGATGGCGTTGTGGATATTCGCAGTTGCAAGGTGGGATTCCGCCAAGTTGAAATCCGTGATGGCAAGATTCTCTTCAATGGGCAGGCGATTAAATTCAAAGGCGTGAATCGACATGAAACGACACCGGAGAACGGACGTACGGTCAGTCGTGAAGAGATGCTTCAGGATATTCTGCTGTTCAAACGCTACAACATTAATACCGTGCGGACCTCGCATTACCCGAATCACTATTACTGGTATCAGCTGTGTGATCGGTATGGAATATATGTGGTGGCAGAGGCAAACGTTGAGTCGCATGGAATGGGATATGAAAAGGAATCGATCAGTCATACGCCCTCATGGGAAAAGGCGCATGTTGAACGTAATGTGAATCAGGTTGAAAACTACAAGAACCATCCCGCGATTGTCATGTGGTCGCTCGGCAACGAAGCGGGCCCCGGAAAAAATTTCAAAGCCGCCTATGATGCGGTCAAGGCCGTGGATGTGACACGTCCTGTGCATTACGAACGTGCCAATGAAATTGTGGATGTGGATAGTCACATGTATCCAACGGTCTCATGGCTTTACGAGCGAGGAAAGAATGTGACCAAGCCCTTTTTCCTCTGCGAGTATGCCCATGCCATGGGTAACGCGTTAGGAAATTTCAAAGAGTACTGGGAGGCCTTTTACTCCAGTGATTCATTAAGTGGTGGGTGTATTTGGGATTGGATTGATCAAGCGATTTGGAAAGAGACGGATCGGGTTGGACCGGATGGCAAGCGTGTGCGTTATCTGGCATACGGGGGGGATTTTGATGATCAACCCAATGACGGCAACTTTGTTTGCAACGGAGTCATTGGGCCTCTGCGCGAGGTAACCCCTAAGTTGATTGAGGTCAAACGTGTACACCAAGGATTGGTTGTGACCTCCACAAATGCGGCGACTGGCGAGGCGGAGATTTGGAATCGTTTTTGCTTCACCAATGCCCGTCAATTTGAGGGTCGTTGGTCGCTCACGTGTGATGGACAACAAGTGGCTCATGGCATTTTTGAGGTGCCCGATGTGCCGCCATTGGCGCGACGCACGCTTGCCTTACCCATGCCAAAGATTGATCTTGTTCCTAGAGGTGAGTATTTTTATCGTGTTAGTTTCCATCTGAGAAAAAAGACGCTGTGGGCTGATCAAGGACATGAAATTGCCGCAGATCAAATGGTCTTTAAACCCCAAAAGACTGTGGCTGCTTTACCCGCTCAGAGTCGCAAGATCCCTGCGGTGAAAGTGGCTTTTGCCGAGCAGTCCGTGACATTGAGTGGTAAACGCTTCGAGGTTGTTATCAGCCGTAAATCTGGAACGATCTCGCAGTTGGTCTACAACGGAAAAGTTGTGATTCAAGACCGCAGTGAAATCGTTCATGGCCCTCGCCTGAATACCTTCCGCGCGTTTGTCGATAATGATTCTAAATTCGGGTCTTGGTTGCGAAAGGACTACATGGAATCCGGACTTTCGCAAATGAACTATCAGGCGCTACCACTGCGGGTCTCTCGTGTGGATGAAAGCTCTGTGCGTGTGACAGCAACAGTTGAGGCCATGGGATTCAAGAGCGCACGGTTTACGCATGTTGCTGAGTATCTGATTATGGGTGATGGCACCATTCAAGTGACCAATGTGGTGACCCCCGCTGGTGCCTTG
>CAZSUM010000343.1:0-2767 GCA_964610015.1 uncultured Lentisphaeraceae bacterium | reverse complement strand
TGAAGTCTGGAACCTATACAAAGGCAATGGGCTCAACCTCTACACATGGGATGGCTCAGATGCCCCTCCCCAAAGGCATGAACTCTCAGCTACCTCCAATTCATTCTGCCACATTGTTCCTGCTGGTATTTGGCAGGCTGCAGAACCCATTGGAGACTCCGTCCTTGTTGGTTGCTCCGTAGGCCCAGGATTCGATTTTGATGATTTTGAGCTCATTGCTCCAGAATCAAGTCAAGCCAAACGGCTCCAAATACTGGACCCAACCATGTCACCCTTCATCGTTCCATGACAAGCTGGTGAACCAAACAAATGGGTCATTGATTGTGAGCAGGCAATCACCATCTAAAAACTAAGTTACACACATGATACGTCCAATCCTGACATCTATCGCTGTCCTTGTCATTGCCTCTGTCATGACCATGACCGGTCGAGGTGGAGGTAATTTCTATGTACCCATGCTCGTAACTGCGGGTCTTCCGATTCATGAAGCTGCGGCAAACGGACAGTTGATTCTAGTCATCGCAGCGGTGACAGCAATGCTTGTTTTCCAGAAGCATAAGATGGTGGACTGGAAACTGGCTTTGGTTATTGATCCTCCTACGGACATAATGGCTTTTGTCGGAGGATACTTTTCAGACTTGGCGAGCGGCATGGCGCTCAAGTTCCTTTTGGCCGCATTGCTCACCCTTGCGGGCATCCTGATGTTGCTAAAAGTTCAAAAGAAACACCTCAAGCCTAATGACCGACTCGGGTTCTGGCATCGGAGATTTGCCAACGATGAATACGTTGTCAATTTGTGGCTAGCGATTCCCATTACGGCCGCCACAGGTTTGGTAGCCGGAGCCGTTGGTATTTCGGGAGGATCTTTCAAAATCCCACTCATGGTATTGCTTTGTGGTGTGCCGATGCGTATAGCCGTGGGCACGTCTTCTGCAATGGTTGCGTTAACCGCGCTCATGGGGTTGCTGGGTCACACCAGTGCAGGCCATCTCGATGTCGGTTATGCTCTGCCTTTGGCTTGCGCTGCAATCTTTGGAAGCCTGATTGGAGGAAAATTGGCGTTAAAGACCAATCCCAATGCGCTCAAGGCAATCTTTGCATATACAACCTTGATCGCGGCTTTGTTCATGATTGTTAACGCATTCATCGCGGGCTGATAAGTAAACAGAGGACCGAGTATTTTAAGATCTTTGAAGATCACGTCTCGCTGTAATCCTTTCATCACAACAGGGTTAGTCTAGCGATAGTTTGGATTGACTCTCAAAAGCCTTCGGGAATCCTCTGGACGATCTGTCGTAGCAAGGTGTACCCTGCTTCCTTTTCTGACCTCGGTTTGCGTCTTTACACGCCTTGGTTCTGTTTTGTCACTCACGGGCGAATACAATTAGATCGTGTTTGTTTCGTTACAGACTAAAGGAAGATCGATGGATAAGTATGACATTGTAGTTATTGGGGGTGGTCCGGCCGGAATGGTGATGGCGATGACTGTTCTTAAGCAGCATCCCGAAAAAACCGTTCTGATGCTAAAAAGCGAATCCAAGGGTGTGGTACCGTGTGGGATCCCGTATATTTTTCACGAACTCGGTGATATTGATAAAAACCAGATGGGAACCAAACCCTTTGAGGATATGGGCGGTACCGTGCTTTGTGAGCATGTCAAAAAGGTGAGTGTAAAAGAGCGGTTCGTAGAAGTCGCCTCAGGCGCGAAGATCGGATTTGAAAGGCTGGTGTTTGCAACTGGGTCAAAGCCGACAATCCCGACATTCATCCCCGGACATGATCTACCGCAAGGTGTTGGCTATGTACCGAAATCGTATGAGGGTATTCAAGCCCTGAAACAACAGGCGGACAAGGCTTCAAAGATCATTGTACTCGGCTCCGGTTTCACGGCTGTGGAATTAGCCGAGCAGCTTGCGCAAGAACCGGGCAAGGAGGTCAGTCTGGTCTATCGCGCCAAACATTGTCTACTGCGTTCGTTCTCCGATGACTTTGCCACACGTGTAGACGAGGCTGTCAGCAGCGTCGGAGTTCACTTATACCCGGAATGCCAGATAAAAGAAATTATTGGTCAGAAGGGAAAAGCAACCGGCATCCGGCTTGCTAGCGGAGAAACGCTTGATGCCGATCTGGTCATCATTGCCCTCGGCTATTCACCATGCGCTGAGCTTGCACTTGAGGCGGGTATTAAGGTGAACAAACGTGGTGCAATTGTCGTGGACAATTATCTCCGAGCCTCCGAGGAGGATGTTTTTGCGATCGGCGATTGTTCCCAAACAATCGATTTTATCACCGGACGCGATTCCGGCATTATGCTGGCGTCGACCGGTGCGGCTGAAGCACGCATTCTCGGCTATAATTTGTATTCCATGCGTATCAAACGGAATTTTCCGGGAACGCTGTCAGTTTTCTCCACCGAATTCGGAGGTGTGAATTTTGCTTCCGCCGGGGTGATTGAAGCAGACGCCCTCGCCATGGGCCTAGCGACGGTGATCGGTCGGTTTCAGGATGTTGACCGCCATCCCGGCACCCTTCCCGGAGTCTCGCCAGTAGGGGCGAAGCTGGTCGTTTCCGCTGGTGACGGGCAGATTATCGGATGTGAACTGTTCGGCGGAAAATCAATTGGCGAAATGATCAACACAGTTGCGTTGATCATCCAGAAAAATGTAACGGTTTATGAGGTGATCTCTTTTCAACTGGGCACCCACCCGTTGCTCACCACGTCATAATTGTTGCATCCCAGCACCACACCTACGATGTTCTTGCCGAT
>CAZSUM010000342.1:0-2781 GCA_964610015.1 uncultured Lentisphaeraceae bacterium | reverse complement strand
TAAGTCGTTGGGAATCAATTCTCAATTCTGACTACTGAATTCTGACTTCTTGGTGAGATGCAACGAAGTAAAATCGCACCCGCAGACGTTGAGCAGAGAGGATTTCAATTGCGGGAATGATCTAAAAAAGAGACACTTCACTTAATGCTTTCAATCGGTGTATTCTTGAAAGCAAGATATTCGTCGCTGGTGTTAGGTGTTGAAATGAGAGGGGTGTCATGAAACGATGTATCATTGCCATATGCGGGTGTGTGCTGGGGTTCTGGACGCAGGCGAGTGAAATTGGCTTCATCGAGGCCTTCAGTCTGGCGGATGATCGGGCAACGGTTTTGAAAGATCTGATTCCCGGCACCGATGAGGCCTATTATTTTCGTGCACTCCATGCGCAGAATACGGGTGCATCTGACCAATTTCACGAAGTGATGGGCGCATGGCAGCGCGCACGTAACGGACAGATTCCCGCACGTGCTCGGGAGTTGCTCAACCGCCAAGCTGTGCTTGAGTATGCGACCGTTCCAAAACAGAGTCTCGACTACATTAAGAAGCAGTTGGATCTACATTTTGATCATGCGCGTGAGCGCGGCTTTCGTGAGAGCGATGCGCCAACGAGCCTCGACAATCAGGTTATCAGTACGGCGAGGGTACTGAAGCAGCGTTTGGCTACTGACCCGAGTGGAGTGGAGCAGATCGAGGATGCCGGTCTGCGCGATGCCGTGGCGGCCTCTCTGAATGAAAGTCAACGGCGGAGTCTATTGGCTCGCCTCAAACGACCGGATGATGTTTCGGGATTGGTCGATCTGATTCTGGCTGATCTCAAGACCCATGACAGTCGGGGCTTTGGACATCACCCGATCCACAAGGCCCTGACAACACCACAACTAGACGACTTGCTCAGGCGTGCTCCAGAGTTGCGAGACCAGTCGCTCTTTGTTACGACGTATCTCGAAAAATTGGTGCCTGTCGACGAAGCGGAGCCAGAGACCGATTCTTCTGTCCGAGAGGCCTATTTAGACCGGCTTTGGCAGTTTGCGTCAACGCTATCGCCAGCCTACAACAGCATCAAAGCTCAGATCCTCTATCATCGTCTTCAACACGATTGGCGCAAAGGCGTGTATGATCGCGACCGCTTTATTGCATATCTCAAGTTGCCCCGCGATGTCATTTATCTACGTGAAGAGATGCGGAAGGCGGTTTCGCGTGCCGACCATTTGGCGCGACTTACTGTCTCTGTTCTTCCTGCGGTGCTACCGCCGATCAGCAATGAAGAGCCGTTAGTGCGAGCCTTCTTGCAACATTTTTTGCGTGATGCGGATAGCTATGAGGGCTTTCGCTCTTATTTACAGGATGATTTTCTTAAGCAGAATTTTGCGGAGACAAAGATTCTTTATGGCGTAGGAGATGTGCAGCAATGGGCCGTCATGTTGGGCCCCGACGCCTATCAGAAGGTCAAGGAACGCGTAGAGATCAGTTTCGCGCCTGATAACCCTGCGCTGTTTAGCCTGACGGACCTTGTTCGGTTGACAGCGCTTGTGAAACATGTCTCGGCGTTGTTGGTCAATATCTATGAGATCAACACCTACAATGTGTATCGCGAAACCGGGCGTCCTCTTGATTTGGCGATCAATCTCGATGGATTAGCGCCGACACACTCACGTCGTTTCACGTACACGGAGCCAGCGGAACAACGTGTTGCCCGAATCTTCGATTTCCCAGAGATCCAAGGACGTGGGGCGTATGTGATCGAGTTCATTGGGAATGGGCAGAGTAGTCGTGCGTTGGTGCAAAAAGGGCGCTTGGGTGTGTTACAGGAGATCACCGCTGCAGGGCACCGATTTACGGTAGTTGATGAGGTGGGAGAGCGTGTGCGTGATGTTGAGGGATGGCTGGGCGGACACTTATTCACCGTTAATTCAGCGGGACAACTGGTGGTGCCTTTTAGTCGTGTAGCTCAAAAAGAGGGGTTAGTGGTGCGCCATGGCGCGTTTGCCACGCTTTGTCAGTTTGAGCATTTGGCTGAAAAATACACGTTACATGCTGGTGTCTATGTGGACCGTGAAGCCTTGTTGTCTGGTGAACGGGCAACGATTGCATTGCGGCCGGTGGTGCAGGTCAATGGTCAACCCGTAAGTCTCAAACTTTTAGAGACGCCGCGGTTAACCGTGCGGAGTGTGGATCTATACGGTGTGATGACTGAAAAGGTTTTCCCAACATGCGTCCTGCGTGAGGATGCTGAAACGATACAGGAAATACGGGTTCCACAGAATACTGTTGAGTTACGCGTATCGCTTGATGCGCGGATACAGAATCTAAGTTTGAATCAGAAGACGGATCTGAGCGACGAGGCACGCTTTACGTTCAATGGAATTAATCGAACGATGACCATTGCGGATCTGTATGCTGGGTATCATCAGAAGGGTTATTTTGTTGAGATGCGGGGCAAGAATGGGGAACCGCTATCAGGAGAGCCACTCCGCTGTTCCTTTAAACATGACGGTTTTCGACCTGTCATTCCGGTTTTGCTCAAAACAGATTTGGCGGGGTGTGCGCAGTTGGGTGCGTTAAAGGATGTTGACTGGTTTCGTATTGAAACTGCGACGGGGATGCAACGTACCTTTCATACGCAGCAGGAGCAGGTCGTTTATCCAGCTGTATTACAGGGTGCGGTTGGTGATACATTGCGGCTACCTTTGACCGATGATTTAGATTTGGAGGAGGTGTCATTATTGGAGTTGCGGCGAGGAACTTTTGTGCGTGATTGGCACGAGGCGCTGACGGTATCAG
>CAZSUM010000341.1:0-2782 GCA_964610015.1 uncultured Lentisphaeraceae bacterium | reverse complement strand
TCTGGCGACGCTCCGCACTCGATACGGATCTGGGTTTTTATGAGATCCGCTACAGTGGCAAACCCGCTGCTTTGCTACGGGGATTCCGAGCACTCTATCTGGGTGTGTTTTTTAATGTCATCATTATGGCCACGGTCTCCTTGGCTGCGATCAAGATCGGTCAGGTGCTCTTCGGCCTATCCCCCCTCGCGACCCTGATTTACGCGTCAATCGCCGTGGGTGTTTACGCAACCCTTGGCGGCCTGACTGGTTCGATCTGGGCCGATTTCTACCAATATTCGATTGCCATGATCGGTGCGCTATTTGCAGCCTATTATGCCATCACGTCAACGAATGTGGGAGGCATTACATCACTGAGCGAGCTCTTTGCCAACGCCGATGTGCAATCGCGGATGTCGCTGTTTCCTTCAGGTGCCGGAGGCCTCTCAACCCTCATGACGTTGCTTATTTTACCCATCGCTGTGCAATGGTGGAATGTTTGGTATCCTGGCGCGGAACCGGGTGGAGGCGGATATATTGCACAACGGATGCTCTCAGCCAAGGATGAGAAAAATGCAGTTGGTGCAACGCTACTTTTTAACTTTTTGCACTATGCCGTACGCCCTTGGCCTTGGATCATTGTCGCTTTGGTTTCACTTGTTCAGTTTCCGATAACCCCTCAATTCGAACAGGAAACAGCCTCCCTCTGGCTCAAAAACAACCCCGCCCTAGTCGAACAATACAACACCGAAAAAACAAAAATGCCGGAAGCTGATCGCACCCACGTGCGACAAGCTAAAGCCGATGCTGCTGGTGTGGGCAGTCTTGCTAAAGCCTTTCCCGCAGTCGATGATCAATTTTTGCGTAATGATATCGCCTATCCCGGTATGATCGCCACCATGCCCAAGGGCTGGCTCGGGTTGATCGTCGCCTCATTAATTGCAGCCTACATGTCCACTATTGCCACTCACCTGAACTGGGGGTCTTCCTATGTGGTGCAAGATTTCTACACCCGCTTCATCAATCCACAAGCCACTCCCCGTCACGCCGTCGCGGTTGGCCGTATAACGATGGTCGCACTCTTAGTCCTCGCGGGACTCGTTGCACTCTGGATGCGTAACGCCAAGGACTCTTTTGATATTATGTTGCAGATTGGTGCGGGAACGGGACTCCTCTATATTCTTCGCTGGTTCTGGTGGCGGATCAATGCCTGGAGCGAGATCTCTGCCATGCTCGTTTCCTTCGCAGTCGCTTGTTTCTTCCAGTGGGGCGCTGCACCATTTGGCGTAGAGACAGCCATGAAACAAGCCGGACTTTTCCAAATCATGGATTATAGCGCTTGGAAACTGGTTATTGGAATTTTGATCACAACCGTCGCTTGGGTTACCGTAACCTACCTGACCCCCCCCGAAGGGCAGGAACTTCTGGCTCGTTTCTGTAGCAGAATCCGCGCCGGAGGTCCGGGATGGCGCAAGATCGAACGTGCCTCAAACTTACCCAAAATAGCCTCTGAATGGGACGTGCCGACAGGCCTACTTTGTATGATGATCGGCTGTCTGGCCGTCTGGACAGCGCTTTTCGGTGTGGGCAATCTGCTCTATGGCAACATGATGGGTGCCGGAGTTCTGCTCTTCATCGCAGTTGTTTCAACGGCCTTATTGATGAGAATGGTCAGCAAGATCAAACTAACCTAACCGTAGCCCTGCGGTTACGGGCAACACAGTCGCACACATGCGACTGGTTGTCCAAAGGCAGCTCGGCATTCTTTGCCTCACTACCGTTTCCAGCTAAAGCACGAGTTCCCTTTATTAAGGACCGTGTCATTTCTCATCTTTATCCAAACAAATACGCGCTATGGCAGGATCAGGCGTTTTTGTCGTAAAGCTGAGCCCCTCCACTGTCATTTTGAATTCAGAAACGCCCATGACCGCACACCAACCCTGAGAATCTGTCGAAAACCTCCAATCCCGTGAATAGTTTGCCTTTGGAATCGGCAGATCGTAGGGCCCGAGACCGACATCGCTGGGGGCGTAGTTCAACGGCCATCCAGAATCCGGTTTCTCACAGAACGTCTCGCGTACGGCTTCGTACATGCCAAACCCATATTCAGCATTGGGCTCTGCATACGACCCCTCACCCCACTCGTTGAGGGGGCCGAGTATGAGACGTTTGATTCCGGTTTCGTCTGAGAATTTCTTTGCATCCTGACAGATACGCTGAAAATGCTGAAGGGTTCGTCCATAAATCTCAATCCCTTGATCAGCGTGCCAAGGACGATCATCCCAGCCCGTTGATAGATTCGGAAGAAACGGCAGCAGACCTGTTTGATGAAGCCCTTTCCAGTGGTCAGCATTGGAATCTGCAACGAGATCAAACGAAAAACGATGTGGGTTTTCCGCTTTTCCCCCATGATGCATGTAGTGATAGATTGAGGTCATATCAAACCCCATGTCTTTATAAAGCTGCACAACGCTCGGTTCAACAGAGGCTTCTGGCCACTTCATCGCAATGAAATAGATGCCCTTGTACCCAGCCTCTATCGCCATTTTACGAGAGAGGTCAAGCAAGCGTTTACAACCACCGCTATTGCCTAAATCACGCTCCATATTTTGCGGGCTCCAAATCATCACCACGGGTTTGTCGTCAATCCGATAGTACTCTGGCGTGTTGAAGTAGGTGTTGATCCAGAACGCCACCACCTGCCGTTGGTCTGCTTCCGAGTGACTGCCAGGACTGTTATGGTTAGCCCACATAACCGCCCACTTGAGAAACGATTTGTAACGTGCACGCTGAAACGCTTTAA
>CAZSUM010000340.1:759-2788 GCA_964610015.1 uncultured Lentisphaeraceae bacterium | reverse complement strand
TCAGAAAATCAATCACTTCTTCGTTTGTCATTTTTTTCCCTTTTTTTGTGCAACCGCACGCGCTTATTCGCGGGCGGGGTTTCCGCAGGTACCGCTACTCATAAAGTAGCCGAAGCTTTTCGCTCCTGAAACGGCAGCACACGCCACCCGTTTGCACCCACGGCTTTTACGACACAACTATGCCGCAGATCCGTTTTGTTTGTCTTCATACGCCTTGAGGACATACAACAACTGCAATATCGACGCGTTCATCACACGTACCATACTGGTTGCAGGTGCCTGGAATGTACTCAGCAAGATACTGCGCATGGCATCCTTAGACGGCAGTTTCGAGAGATCATCAACATCCGTGGCACTCAGTAGAGCTGTATCGAGGTTGGCACCCTTGATCGTCGCCTTATCGTTCTTCTTAACGAACTCGACTAAAATCTTGGCAACTTCGGTCACATCACCAGAACCCGTAATGACCGCCGTTGGTCCAGCCAACATCGCGTCAAGATCCGTCCATCCCAGTTCCTTAGCAGCACGACCTAAATAGGTGTTTTTAACCACCATCAGGCGCGACTCAACTTTAGACAGCTCTTGGCGCAACAGTGTAATCTGTGTGACCTTTAAACCGCCATAGTTAAGGATGAAGCAGAAGTCGGACGCTTTCACGCGCTCAATGACCTCGTTCAGCATGGAAATTTTTTCAGTTCTCATTGCATCCGTCTCCTAGGTTATTCTGCATCCTTGAACAGCACGCTCACGCCCACACCCATGGTTGAACTGACCGTCAACGAGCGGATGAATGTACCTTTAGCACCTGCTGGACGTTCGGCCTTAACCGCATCGACAATCATCTTGATGTTGTCAATCAGTTTATCAGCGTCAAAACTGCTCTTGCCGCAGAGCACACAGACATTACCCGTGCGATCCATGCGGAAGTCAACCTTACCACCCTTAGATGCCTTAACAGCCGCAGCGGTATCGTCTGTGACCGTCCCAGTCTTGGGATTTGGCATCAGACCACGGGGACCGAGTACACGAGCGATTTTACGAACCTCTTTCATCGCATCGGTCGTTGCAATCGCAACATCAAAATCAGTCCATCCGTTTTTGACTTTTTCAATCAAATCCTCATAGCCAACTTCATCCGCACCAGCAGCGCGGGCGTCATCGGCATGGGTCCCAGCGGCAAATACGATCACACGGATCTTTTTGCCAGTGCCATGTGGAAGCGTTACGGTACCGCGTACGGTCTGGTCGGATTTCTTGATATCCACACCCAAGCGCATCGCGACATCCACGGTTTCATCAAACTTTGCATTTGCGTTAGCCTTTACAAAGGCCACCGCCTCTTCGAGGCCAACCAGACCCTGAGGGGCCTTCTTCTGGGCATCGACATACCTTTTACCATGCTTTGCCATGTTCTGTATCCCCTTATCAATCAACGACTTCGATGCCCATATTGCGAGCAGTACCTTCGATCATCCGCATTGCTGCCTCTTCATTTGAGGCATTCAGATCATCCTTTTTGATTGCAACGATCTTGCGGACCTGCTCACGAGTCACCTTCCCGACCTTGTCGCGGTTGGGGACCCCGGAACCTTTAGCTAACCCAGCCTCTTTCTTCAGCAGGACTGCTGCCGGAGGGCTCTTGAAGACCAATGAAAAGCTACGGTCTGCATACACCGTGATAATCACGGGAATAACCAAACCAGCCTTTTCCTGAGTCTTGGCGTTGAACTCTTTACAGAACGCCATAATATTAACGCCTTGGGCGCCCAGCGCAGGCCCCACCGGCGGTGCCGGATTCGCCGCACCAGCGGGAATCTGCAATTTCACGGTACCCGTGACTTTCTTCGCCATTTCTTACCTGTTTTCTGTCTGTCGTGACTCTCCCGGCATCCCTACCGGTACAAACAAGCCACAGTTGACGAGCTGCTGATGGCGCGTGTGCGCTCACCTGTAACCCGCAGATTTTTACGCATTGTCTTTGACGTTACGCTCAACCTGCCAGTATTCCAGCTCTACCGGAGCATTACGT
>CAZSUM010000340.1:0-749 GCA_964610015.1 uncultured Lentisphaeraceae bacterium | reverse complement strand
AGGAAGGGACCATCGGTGATTCTAACAGTCTCACCCGGCTCAAACTGAACCTTGGGTACGACCTTTTCCTTCTTCTCAGCAACTTGCTCGGTGATGCTTTTCACCTCGTCTTCGGAAAGCGGCATCGGATGCTCACTCCCGACAAAACCTATCACACCCGGCGTCTCTTTCACAAAACGCCATGTGGGCTCAAGAATTGTTTGTGCTTTAATGTCTTCGCCTGACGCGTACAGGGCTAGGTTAATCAACACATAGCCAGGGAAAAATTTTCGAGTCACCGTGCGTTTGACACCATTCTTGACTTCGGAGACCTTCTCCATCGGAATCACGACTTCACCAATGTAGTCGCCCATCTCTTCAATACGCACACGTGCGTCCATCGACCGCTTGACCTTTTGCTCCTGCCCCGTCAAGGTGTGCAAAACAAACCATTGCTTCGTCATGAAAGACTCCCAAGGTTACGCGTGGATGAGCTGCAGGAAAAACAGGATGGTCTTGTCGCAGCATAAAACAACAACGGCAAGAATCACAATAAACGAGAGCACCACAACGGTCGAGTCGACCAATTCCTGGCGGTCCGGCCAGGCGATTTTCTTGAACTCGACACCCACTTCATTTAAATAGGAGCCAAGACTCTGGACCAGTTGTTTTACGCTACTCATGTTTCAGACCCTTTAGTCAATACCGTGTCTAAAAATACGAAAACCCGCACCCTTTTGGGCGGGACTGCGCTCGTTACCGCAGATTGG
>CAZSUM010000339.1:0-2803 GCA_964610015.1 uncultured Lentisphaeraceae bacterium | reverse complement strand
AGCGTTTCCGACCCGTTGTAGGCGGCCACCGAAACGTCCATCGTCTCCGACGGGTCGCACGCCAGCACATAGTCAATATCCACCAGCCGGCTCCACGGCCAGCGCTGGCGCACCACCACTTGGCTGACCTCGGCCGCCATTGCGTTAAACGCGAGACAGACCGCCAAACATCCCACCATCATCTTCATCATTGTTTTCATTGATTTTTCTCCTTCGGATTCTCGATTTGAATCGACGTGATGCGACCTGAATCGACCCGAATCGATTCGTGTCAGTCGCAACCTTATCGCACGCTAAACATAAGACCATCCGGCACACGCGTCAGCGTTGCATCCCACCCGTTTGTCACCATTTCTGGGAAAGTCAGCGCCAAATTAAAGGTTCCGTACCCCCAGTCGCTGTGCTTGATTTTCCAACCAAAGTATCCGCTGGCGTCTGTTAGCGCGTTGGTCTGCGTCGCACCGCCAACCTTGGCGATCACGACTCGACTGTTGGTTGCCGCCGCGGTGGCTTCGGTCCATCCCGCATCGTAAGGAATCACCACGTTTTCCTTCACCTTCGACCACGCCGCACTGGATGGATCAGGATCAACAAGCGCCTGCCCAAAGGCACCGCTTACCACGGACAAACGCGAGGTCAGCGCGCCAACGACTGAGCCGCCGTCGTTGTGAAATGTTAGCGTCAGTGCGTAGACATCTTCGGCCGAGGGCGTGCTTTGCGCAAACGCCTGCCACACCCAATTCGTGGCCGGCGAAGCAAAGTTCGTCGTCACGCTTCCCCCCATGCCGACAATATCCAACTGAACGGAACTCGCCGTATTTGTGACCCAGTTCCAGCTCCACGCGAGCGGAACAGCATTCGTATAGACCGTCTCCCAGCACCGGTTGCGGTCTGGGAAGGTATTCACGAAGACGGGGCCCGAGAAAGCCGGGACCGATCCCGCCGCCATTGTCGCCGCGACCAGAACCGCGGCGGCGCTTGTTGTTTTCATGTTGCTTGCCTCCTGTTGCAAGGATACGGAGGACCGCACCCACGCTGTTTTACGAAAAGGAACCTTCGGGACCGGCGCAACGGCCAGACGCCGCGCCGCGACGCGCGACGATTTCTCCGGCATGTAACGGTCCACCCATCCGTCCGCGATCTTTTCAACAGCCGCCAAAGCCGCTACGGAATCCGCCGCCACCTGATCCTTGACCAAATCAAAAAGACGGCCCGCATCCGTCCCCTCCGCCGTAATCTTTACAGAGCGCTCGCCCGCAATCAATCGGACCCCTTCGCCAGCCTTGCAAATCCGCACGCACCCGCCCAAAGACGCAGTGCCCCACTCGCACTCTCTTGACTCACTCACCTGCACGCTACCTTTGAACACAAACACGTCGGATATATTTTCACCCGCCGCCGGAACCGACCCCGGTCCGACCGATACCCCAAACACTGTCCCCAAGTCACAAATCTCAAGCTCTGTAGCGAACACCACAAAACCCGTTGCCGTATGAGGAACATTCGCCAACAGTTTTCCGTGTTCTAAGCGCACCTGCATGCAATCAAGAATTTCCAAATCGGCAGGGCCCAGCACCGTCAGTTCCACATCCGACGCCAGACGCACAACCACCACGCCCGACTCCAGGCGCATCCGGCCCGGCAGTGCCTCCGGCAAATCCAGACCTTTGACGCCGGACTGGCTCACTAGTTTAACGGGAGCAACGGAGGTCGGAGATCGGAGATCGGAGATCAGAGGTCGGAGGTCGGAGGTCGGAAGACGGAGGTCGGAGGTCGGAGAAACACATTGCAGAATCGCGATTCCGCCCAGCAATAGCACAGCAGCCGCAGCCGCCATCCAACCCACCCGCCGCCAATTTCGATATCTGCCCAAAAGACCGATTGCCGATTGTCGAGTGTCTACGTCATCCCCATTCTCTAGTTCACGGGCAGGAAGCGCGGGAAGCAACGTCGCCATCAGCACCTGTCGGCGATAGATTTCAATAAACTCAGGATGAGACCTCAACAGCTCACGGAATCGCTCCAGCTCCTCAGGCGAAGCCGCTCGTTCGAGGATCAGCGCCGTCAGGGCCTTAAAAACATCGCGTTCAGAGGGCATGATCCACCTCCGCACTTAACGTTTTCTCGACACACGCTCCCAGTTTGTCGCGGATGCGAAACAGTACCATGGAGATAGAGCCGATTGAACAACGCAACCTCTTTGCAATCACGTTGACCCCGTTACCTCGAAAGTAACGGGCGCTGATCAACGCCTTCTGTGATTTCGATAACTGTTCAAAACAGTTTTCTAAGGCCTCCTACATCTGATTCATGTCGGCCTCTTCGTCCACTGACTTAGCCACGCGTGCCAGTAACTCTTCGTCGAATACCAGCCGATCGCGCGACTTCAAAGTCCGGAAGGTCTTGACCTGATACCAAGCGACGCTCTTCGCCCACGGTAGAAAGGGACGATTCGAATCATACTTCGCCGCCTCGCGCCACAATATCTGATTGGTCTCCTGAAGAATATCTTTGGCATCCTCCGCATTGCCAACAAGAAAAGTAATGTACGCCTGTAGCGCAAACTGCGCCGCAGTCAAATGGTTAATAAATTCAGCCGAAGTATCACTCGTATGGGGGATGTCTGTCATTTCATCACTGTCTTCTATTAACTATGGACAAAAGTCAGCACAATCTCACGAAAATAGTTATAACTCATTTAGTACGTGTCCGTTACTAGCACCCCTTAACCTTGATTGATGACACACCTTTTTCATTTATGCCGAGCGAGTCAGGCTTTCTTTTGCAGAATCATGCCACGCGT
>CAZSUM010000338.1:0-2822 GCA_964610015.1 uncultured Lentisphaeraceae bacterium | reverse complement strand
GCAATGACATTACGCATGCTTACCAGTCAAAACCCCTTCAAATGAAAACGCCCTGTGTGATCCCCCTTCCCACGCTTATTCAGATTGTCTTTTTAGGCTTATTGAGTATGATGTCATGAGTTGTTATGTTTCATTTAAGTCTGAGTTCATAAACCGCTAATACCCTTATCACCCTCATCTCCAAAACCTTATGCACACCTCAGTACTCTTTCTGCTCGGTCTTTTTTTCTTCACGGGTTGCGTGACGCCCCCACGCACGGTGTTTGTTGCACCCAATGGCTGCGACACGAATGAGGGAACTCGAGCGCACCCGTTTGCCTCTCTTCCTCGCGCCATGGACGCTGTACGTAAATTCCGCGCTGATGAGTCTGCCATCGGCTCAATCACCGTCTTCCTGCGAGGGGGCACTTACCCATTACGCGAAACCATCCGTTTTACCCCAGATGACTCAGGATCAGCCGATACCCCCATTACCTATGCTTCGTATCCGGGTGAAGAGGCCATCCTCAGTGGTGGGGAAGTGCTCCAGGGGACGTGGACGCGCACACCGGGAAAACCCTACTGGCAACTTGAAATCCCCCGTAGTCGCGATCGACAGTGGATCTTTTACTCGCTTTACGTGAATGGCCAATCGCGTGAGCGCGCACGAACACCGAATTGGGGGGAGAAGGTCTTTCGTGCTGAAGGACGCGAACCTGGGGGTGACACACGTCAGGCGCTCTGTTATTTTGCCGGTGATGTGGACCCAACTTGGTCCAACCCGACCGATATCGATGTGGTGCTCCTCTGTTCTTGGACGCCGACGATACATCGCATCCAGGAGATTGTACCGGAACGACGCGCTCTTCGCTTCTTCAGCGCCCATACTCGCGCAGTCGATGCTTGGGAAAGACACTTTCGTTACTACCTGAGTCATGTTCGAGAGGCCTTGGATATCCCTGGTGAGTGGTACCACGATCGACAGCAGGGCATCCTCTATTACTATCCAATGCCTGACGAAGATCTTGCCCACGCTGAGGTTATCGCACCCGTGTTGCGTTCGCGCATGTTCACATTTGAAAGCAACCCGACAGACACGCGACTCATCACACACCTGCATTTTAAAAATCTCTCCTTCCGTTATCTCGATGGTGACATGGACAAATATAATGGCCAGTACCGTCAAGGCCATATGTTTCTGACAGCCGCAGTTGCAGCCAACAACCTGCGGCACGCCTCGTTTGAAGGGTGTACCTTTTCTCAACTCGGCGAGTACGCAATGGAACTGGCAGATGGCTGTCGTGATGTCACCGTCCGTCACTGCCACTTTTATGATCTCGGAGCTGGCGCGTTGCAACTCGGGGTAAGCTCGCTGTCGAAGCTGTTACAAGGGTTCGAAATCGCAAATCCATCGTCATCCGCTTCAAAAATAAAACAGATTCCTTCTTGGAGTGACGCGCAATTTCTGAGTAATCCCTTCTACGTAACCGATCTCACCATCGATAACTGCTGCATCCACCGACTCGGCACCATCTGGCATGGGTGTTATGGCATTGTCAACCGTTTCGCCTCCCATACACAAATCACACATAACGAAATATATGACACCCACTGGGACGCGATCGGACTAGACGCCCGTTGGGACTGGCAAGGACAACGCTATTCGCACAGTAATGTGGTCGCTTATAACCACCTGCACCATCTTGGGCTCCGCTATCACACAGATGCAGCCGGCGTTTATCAGTTTGGCCCTTTGGATACCCACATTCATCACAATCTCGTCCACGATACCTACGCATATCCCTATATTTGCGGATTCGCAGGCCTTTATCTGGATCAGCAGTCACGCGGTGCTCGCGTTGAAAACAACCTCGTGTACAACACCGAATGGTTTGCCCTCTTTCAGAACATGGGCATGGATAATCTCTTTAGCAACAACCTCACCGCCTTTGCACGTGACGGCATGATCGGACGCGGCTCCCTGAACGCAACTTGGAAAACCAACGACTTCACGGTTACCCATAATGTGTATATCAGCAGTAATGCCGTGGCCATTGCCAAAAACTGGAAAGACGGCGAACGCCCCCCGTTCCTCGCCTCCAACCTCTACCACTCGCTTTCAAGCGAACCGCTGACTTTTGCAGAGATGCCTCTAAACGCATGGCAAGCGTTAAACCGCGATCATGGTTCTGTCATCACTAACTCGGGATGTCGTGCGCCAGCCGTGTTTGACTTTTCACTGACCTCAAACGCACCGGCTTGTCGCCTAATCGGATTTGTGCCCTTTGACACAGATATTCGTCAAGCGGGGTTGTATGGCGATGCCGAGTGGCGCACACTGCCCTCGCGCTATCCAGCGCGTACACCGTGTGCTGTATGGACTGAAAAGGATTTAAAAAAACTCGGACATACCTTTAATCTGGATTTCAATAGTCTCTCTGTTGGCGATCAACCCCTCGTCTTCAGTCAGAGTAAGGCTGGCAAGTCCGGGTTTCAGGTCACAGATGAAGTCGCCGGAGCCTGTGGCCCACATTGTCTCAAAGTCACGGACCAAAAGGGTCTTCCAAAAAGTTTCTACCCACTCTTGTCTGTCAGCCCGCGTGGTCTAACCAGTGGCCATGTGACGTTCCGCTTTGCAACACGGCTACCCACCACAAATGCTGTTGGCTTCATACTCGAAATGCGTGGCAAAGAGGGCCCCAAAACAACGGGCCCCGTGCTCGCTGTCCTGCACGACGGACGCGTGCTCGCAAACCGTCAACCTATCGGCCAGCTCAACCCTGGCGAGTGGACGCAGGTTGAGATCACCTTTGACCTAGGCAAGAAAACCACGGGCCAGTACA
>CAZSUM010000337.1:0-2833 GCA_964610015.1 uncultured Lentisphaeraceae bacterium | reverse complement strand
GCCTCACCGCTGACGTTGGGACTGAAAACAATTCGAAAGGTGAATATTGATGACAAAACATATACAACCACTCGCCGAGGTCTTTGGGCACCTTGTTGATGATCAGTCGAAAAAGGCCGTAAGGTATCGTTCACACCGTCTTTGTCCGTTCAACAACAAAGTCCCAAATTGCACGAAGGATAAAGCCAAGAGCCCCCTCGGAGTTTGCGGCGTGTTCCACGATGGTGCCCCTGCGATCACCTGTCCGATTCGGTTTAGGGAAGATTGGCTGATTACAGACGATGCCGCTTCGTTCTTTTTTGACGAAGGAACAGCATGGAGTTCCCTCACAGAAGTTCGCCTTAACGACGCAAACGGCAAATCAGCCGGAAATATCGACGTCGTTCTAGTTGCCTACGATGATAACGGCAAGATCTTGGACTTCGGGGCCCTCGAAATCCAGGCTGTTTACATCTCAGGCAACGTCCGAGATCCGTTTGAATACTACATGAAGGAACCAAGAGCGAGAGCAGGAATGGATTGGACTGATCAACCAAACTATCCACGTCCTGATTACTTGTCGTCATCACGCAAGCGTCTTGCTCCACAACTCCTTTTCAAAGGTGGCATCTTGCATTCTTGGCAAAAGAAATCAGCGGTTGCCTTAAACAAGAAGTTTTTCGACACGCTTCCTCGCCTAACGCAGGTCAACAAGAGCAAAGCGGAAATAGCTTGGCTGATTTACGATCTGGTGATGACGAAAGTAGACGGCCAGGAAAGATACAAACTCACCAAGATTGATGAAGTCTTCACAGAGTTTGAGCCGGCGCTACTCTCTATTACCACACCAGTTCCCGGAAACATGGACGATTTTATGAAGTTGCTTCAGGAACGACTAGACGAGCAACTTGAAACGCCGCCGACAAACAAGACCATCGAAAAACCTTTCTGACATGATCACAAAACAACAGTTGCTATTTCCTGAACTTGCGGAGCAATTCACGCCGCAAAAACCCGTAAATGTATCTTCGGTTCCTAAGCGAAGCCCATTTCGGTATCCGGGAGGCAAGACGTGGTTTGTGCCCACATTTAGAAATTGGATGGAGACACTATACCCAAAGCCGGAAATCCTGATTGAACCGTTTGCAGGGGGCGGGATTATCAGCCTCACTGCCCTTTTTGAGAATTATGTCACAAGCGCGATCATGGTTGAACTCGACGATGACATTGCAGCCGTCTGGAAAACCGTGATTGAGGGACATACACAATGGCTTTCAAATCGGATATTGGCGTTTGATCTGACAAAAGAAACAGTAATCCATGAACTATCACGACTAGACGTCGATGTCAAAGAAAAGGCATTTCAGACCATACTCAAGAACCGCACATTTCACGGTGGCATCTTGGCCGAAGGTTCTGGTTTCTTAAAACATGGAGAAAACGGAAAAGGTATTCGCTCCCGGTGGTATCCCGCAACGCTGGCTCGACGGTTCGCCGATTTGAAATTGATCTCGGATCGCATTTGCTTCCGTCAGGAGGATGGTCTGGATGTCATCCGCGAATACTCCAACCGAAAGGACGCCATTTACTTCATTGATCCACCCTATACTGCTGGCGGCAAGAAGGCAGGCAACAGACTTTACCGACACTGCAACCTAGACCACGACCGCCTTTTCTCACTCTGCGAAACGATAAAAGGTGATTTCCTAATGACCTACGACAATGCAGAAGAAGTGAAAGTAATGGCACGGAGACACAGATTTCATATGCGTCTGATTCCCATGAACAACACGCATCACGCGACGATGGAGGAACTGGTAATTGGCAAGGACCTCTCATGGATGGACCAGTATGCTGCTGTTCATGAACCCCAGGTGGAGTATGGAACAAGAAGGACGAAGAAAGTCACAGCCAAGGAGTGCAAGCGACGCGGTAAACCGCGCGCTTGACTCCGCAATGCGCCCTATTTAATGAAGATCTGCGTGCCCCCCGGCGCAAAGTAGGTAATAACCGAAGTTGATTTCTGCCGGACATGCCAATTAAGAGGCAGGTCTTCGACCGCCAATGTTCCTTGAATCGTTCCACCGATGCATGTGATCAGGGTGTGAACTTGCTCAGGATCAAGCCCCTCAGGAAGCGAAGCCAACCCCGCATCCTCGCCAAACGTCAGATCTCCAGAAACCGTTATGGTACCGGTAACGCCTTCCTTGGCCTCAAACGAGATCGGCTTGTTCAGCGTAACGGGCTGACCAAAGGCCAACGTTCCTTGCTCAACAAGATAGCCACCCGTGGCTGAATCGCTTCCCGTCAAACGCACCGTCCCGGCTCCACTTTTAATTAAATCGCCTTCACCCGAGAACTCACCGCTCATGGTTACAACGCCATCCTGCACCGCAGTAAGCGTCACCGCACGCGACAAGATCACCTTTCCGCTGAACGTCGATTCATCCGCCGTGAGTCCACCGATCACACTCTTACCCGCGCTTTTATTGTCAACAACCCAAATGTCGTTCGTAATGGTTACAGCCCCATCGCTCAGGACCGCCACATTCGGCTCCGCTTCGCTTTCAAAATGAAACGCCAACCGATGGTTGGTCCAATTTAATTTAAACTTCGTATCAAGAGGCGACTTATCCTCGTAATTGAAAAGGTAGAGCGCCTTGCCCGCATAGGTAGTGCCATTCGTAATTTTTATCCGTAGCCCATGAACAAACTCGCTTTCTTGATCCAAATCATCCGTGCGAGTCCAAGTCTTGACATCAGTCATGAGATAGAGCCCGTTGCGATAAGCGTTTACGGGGTCATTCACAAGAATGCGGTCGCCGATAACAGGCGTTACCCCATCCACCTGCGG
>CAZSUM010000336.1:0-2858 GCA_964610015.1 uncultured Lentisphaeraceae bacterium | reverse complement strand
GAGTGACAGGTGGTGGGTCACAAAGTGCTGGGATTCGTCAGATCTTGGCTGATGTGTTTCAGGCGCGTGTGGCGACTTTGGCGCTAACCGATTCTGCGGCTTTGGGTTCTGCTATGCTGGCTGCACAACTCGATGGTTTTTCACTTGAGGAGCTTGGGAAAACTTTTGCGCCGGTGGTCTCGGTTTGTGAGCCGGATTGCTCGAAGGTTCCAATGGTTGATCGACTCTTATTAGAGATTGAGCAGTTAGAATCTGAGCCTCCTGCGGCAGGGTGTTGCGGGCTCGGGTAAGGATGTCTCCCCGAGACGTCCGCAGGTCCTACCGCGCGGACGCCTCGGCACCTCTGCCAAGGCTACGGCGTCCCAAAGGGGGATGCATCCCTGCCGCCACAAAAAAAATGCGACAAGAACTCCGTTTTTCTGTTCAACAGGAGTATTGTTATTTCATTTGAGGCACTGCGCGCAAAAGAAGGGTAATCTGATTGAGATTTACCTGAGCCTGCCGTTTATGCTATATAGCAAAGCTTAATTACACACACTTCGAGGTACGACCACATAGGGGACAAGATGATTGGTATTTCAAAATTGTACTTAGGAAAGGTTGAGGCTTCCGATCCATTGCGATATGGGCGACATTCGGCACGTCTGCCAAGTCATCTATTGCAGTTTTCAGAAGACAAGAAACCTGTTGTTGTTTGGAATGTAACCTCGCGCTGTAATCTCTCTTGCACGCATTGTTATGCGGCGACGCAAGGGCAACCGGATGAGCTTTCGACGCAAGAGGCGTTGGCGGTTATTGATGGATTGGCTGCATTTGGGTGTCCGGTATTGTTGTTTTCGGGTGGTGAACCCATGATACGTCCTGACATTATGACGTTAGCGCAGTATGCCGCTAACAAGGGACTTCGTGTTGTGTTTTCTACAAACGGGACCTTGATTGATGCAGAGCGTGCGGCTGAGATTAAAGCCATTGGCGCTTCTTATGCAGGCATCAGTATTGATGGCATGCAGGAGGTGCATGATCGTTTTCGCGTGTGTCCTGGCGCGTTTCAAAAATCACTCGCTGGCATCCGGTACTGTCGTGAAGCGGGCGTAAAAGTCGGGCTGCGTGTAACGATGACGCGTGATAATGTTGGAGAGATTCCGGCTATTTTTGATTTGATGGAGGCCGAACAAATTCCACGTATTTGTCTTTACCATTTGGTTTACAGTGGGCGTGGTGCCGAACTGGCTAGTCATGATTTACCTCCAGATGTGAGGCGTGCAACCTTGGATTTGATTATTGAGCGGACCGTCCGGTTACATGAGCGTGGCTTTCCTGTTGAGGTGCTGACCGTTGATAATCACTGTGATGGGCCTTACCTCTATTTGCGTATGCTCCGTGAGGGGAATCCACGTGCTGAAGATGTGATGAGTCTGTTGCGAATGAATGGTGGAAACAGCACGGGGCACGGGTTGGCGTGTATCAGTTGGGACGGTACGGTTTATCCGGACCAGTTCTGGCGCAATAAGCCAGTGGGCAGTGTGCGTGAAAAACCCTTTGGTGAAATTTGGGGTTCGCCAGAACCCGGTAGTCTTTTGGCGTTGTTGCGAGAGAAGAAAAAGCATGTGACGGGACGTTGTGTCAGCTGTCGGTTCTTGGATGTCTGTGGTGGCAATTTCCGTGCACGTGCTGAAGCGGCAACAGGTGATCTGTGGGGTGTTGATCCTGCGTGTTATCTGACAGAAGAGGAGATCGCTCAGGTGACGCCATGACGGGGCATGTAACAGAAATGGGTCAGCCGTTGGGATATGGACCGCGTGTTGTGGCTTGGGAAGTGACACGGCGCTGTCCGTTGGCTTGTCGGCATTGTCGTGCAGGTGCGCAAGATCGTGCGTATGAAGGTGAATTGAGCACGGCTGAGTGTATGAAGGTGATCGAGAGCTTGGCAGCCTTTAGTCGACCGATGATCATCTGGACCGGTGGGGAGCCGATGTACCGGGCGGATATTTTGGAGCTGGTACGTGCGGCGTCGAACCTCGGGTTGCGTTCGGTGATGGCACCCTGTGGAATGTTGGTAGAGGATGAAGCACTCAAAGCGCTAAAAGAAGCGGGAGTGTCGGCGTGCAGTTTCAGTGTGGATGGCTCTACAGCCGAGGCACATGATGAATTTCGCGGAGTTTCGGGGGCGTTCGAACATGTTCGTCGTGCGATGTCAGTCGCACGTAGTGTGGGCATGCCTTTTCAGGTGAACACGACGGTCTCGCGCTTGAATCAAAATGATCTGCCTGCTATTCGCGAATTGGCGATAGCCTCCGGTGCCAGTACTTTGGATCTTTTTTTTCTAGTACCCGTGGGGCGTGGGATCGGGTTAAAAGATCTCTCGTTGACAGCTGAAGAATCCGAAGCGGTTTTAAAGTGGGCTTTTGAGATGGATGCGCAGGGGCCCATTCACGTACGTGAGACGTGTGCACCGCAGGCTATTCGCGTTTGGCATGGACTCGGTAAGCCGGGACGTCCTCCGGCAGGGTGCATGGGTGGAAAAGGGTTTGTTTTTATTTCACACACAGGAATTTTGCAACCCTGTGGCTTTTTAGACGTGCCCAGTGGGGATCTTCGGGCAACCCATTTTGATTTTGAGGCAGCGTATCGTGCTTCGCCTGTGTTTCGTGATTTGTCGCATCCCGACCAGTATGGGGGTGTTTGCGGACGCTGTTTGTTTCGTGAAAGTTGTGGAGGATGTCGTGCGCGAGCCTATGCGGCTACGGGCGACTATATGGCTGCTGAGCCACGCTGTCCGCTGAATAAGGCGAACCAGGTGACGTGTTGACGCAACACCATACTTGACCGTCAGGGACACGAACAGGTAAAATGAACAC
>CAZSUM010000335.1:0-2861 GCA_964610015.1 uncultured Lentisphaeraceae bacterium | reverse complement strand
TGCCGACCAGAACCCCAAAAAACTTCGCACCTACTTTATTCTCCTACATGGGAGCATCATGGGCATCCTGAAAGACTTTTACATGGCGAATGAGGAAGCACCTGAATTTACAGAGAACCTCTCAGGAGCAACGCTAGCTCGTTTCCTGATGCCCATGATAGAGGAAATCCCTGTTGCCAACTGGCGTGTGATACGCACGTGCATTTTCAATCACACGTTTAACGGAGTCCCGGAGGGTCTCTTTGTTTCGAGTATGCTTGACCAGTTTTATGTCGGTCAACGTTGGCAGAGAGAGATGCAACAGGCCTTCCTGCGCCTTTATACAACCTCCCAATATCGTGATGGACCCATGGTAGAAATTGGAGATGAGGGTCACTTTCTAGCAACCGTTGTAACACCGGCAAACCTCTACGGAATTTTTGCTCAGCAAAGTTGCCCAGAGTGGTTCACACCCGCTTTTGAAACGTACTTTCTTGATCATTACAGAGCTAATGTACTCTCGGATGTGCGTAACGTTTCACCGAGCGGTGCTCATGTACGTTGGAACCCGGACCATAGCGATCTGTTTTATCTTGAACACGAGCTCGGCGTAAAAGATCCGTACCGGCGAAATGTCACAGATATGCGCATGGTATGGGGTGACTACTACACCGAACTCACCCTGCCGGTTCTTAAAGAAAAATTACCTCGTTCCATCATCGATACCGTTTATGGGCGCGGGCACACCTTCACGTCGCGAGACAAACAAGCTCAACAGGAAAAAGTATCCCAGACCTTCGGTGGGACCTATCAAGGGAAACCCGAGCTGGTTTCTGACTGGCTCCCCTACTCAGGACTGTGGTACTTCCGCGGTGGCTGGGAGAGGGAAGACTCTTTCCTGCACATGGTTGCGCCCTCTTCACCACACATGCACGATAATGCATCTTATCCGCTGACGGGCAGTTATAGTTCAATGCACGAGACATTTGGAACAACAAGCTATCGGTTCTACGACTATGCAACCCCCTTGCTGACCTGCAATGCCCTATGGATCGATCAGCTTCCGGCTTGCCCACAAGAAGGGCTGGTGCCCTGCGGCAGCAAACAGGGCAACTTCACCCAAGCCGCTGAGAAACCACAATCTGGACGCTGGCATACCGATGCGGAAATAGACTTCGGCGAGGCTGAATATAGAGGAAACTATCGTGTCGCAAAAGTGGCCTTCGACCACAAACTACGCACGTTTTTTGAAAACATCAGCGACCGAAAAGTCGAAAATGTCAGGACTTCACGGCAAATCATTCACGTGCGTCCAGCACGCCTTTTTCTCCAAATTGACCGCGTCAATTATTCAGACTCCCTAGAACATACAAACCTGATCAAGAACGTCCTGATTCTCACTGAGCCCGCAAAAGAAACCGGCAAACAGCTCACCACAGATCAACTACAGCTCCACCCAACTGAAAAACGCATCACTCTATCCAATCCCGGCAATGCAGGAATAACCGTTGCCTGGTTCGGCCAGTCCAATCTCAATCTTCACCGGTCAGATAAAAGTGTGAATCCCCCAAATCTTTCACGCCTTAACGATCCGGTTGACACCCTCAAGGGAAAACGAAAAACAATGGGACAGTCAGTTGACACCTCATGGGAGGGACGCGGCGAAAGCGTTCTGATTTCCATGTTGCGTGGACTCCGTCCCGATGAAGCGCCGATCAAAGCCATGGAAGAGATCTCAACAAAAACCATCGCAGGAATGCATGTTATCATGACAAATGGTACAGCCGTCACACTCCTGGTTGCCCGTACGATTCCAGCGGTACTGGTCACCGACGAAATAACTGTGAACGGAGAGGCTTTATTAAAAATAGATAGACCGGATCAACCATCAAAAGTTATGGTGCTGGGCGCAAAAACGCTCACCGTAAAGAACCGTACCGTTGAGCTATTAAACGAAGATCTGATCTTGACACTTGGAAACGCATCAGACCGCAGTGCAAAGTTTGACTTCACGCTTATCCGCAGCCCGCTTGATCCTCCCTCAATAGGACCTGCTGAAAGCTGTTTCTGTGACAGCACCCTGATCTCTCTCTCCACCACCTCGTCCGATGCGGTCCTTGAATATATCACCGAACCAATAGAATCGCCGGATCGCAACAGAAAACCGGAAGGAATGAAACGGGCGAGCGTCAACTCAAGCAATTGGCAAAAATACACCGGGCCTATCCCTATCCGCAAAAGCACCTTTGTGCGAGCACGTACACGACGTAACGGTGTTGTCAACGAACCCGTCAGCGCATCGGGTACTGACATCAGTGCTATCAGCTATGCCTGCTTCTACAAAGAATCGGTCAGACCCGCAGAGGGATGGCGGCTTTTCAAACGCTATCAACCCGGTTTACGCTATGAGTATCTGAAAGGACGTTGGTTTGCGCTCTGGAGCAATACCGATCAGCTTAAGGCCGAATCAATCGGCACGACCGATCATCTCTTTGATGTGAGTATGCGAACGACAGATGGGCCCTTCGCTGTCCGATACAACGGCCACATAGATATTCCGGCTGAGGGAATCTACACCTTTTATGCACCAAAAGAGTATATGAGTAACAGTTGCGAACCCGGATATGATCTGCGGCTCTTCCTTGATGAAGAGGAATGGAATCTAGGCCAAATGTGGCATGGACGTGGCCAATGGTCGATTCCGCTTGCGAAAGGAGTGCATACGTTTAGAGTTACTTTCGCTGATGCTCGGGCAAGGGATATTGAAAACCAGCGAGTGGACCTCGCCTTCAGCTATCCGCGACCCACAACCACTTGGCGCGGGGTGACACCCGTGCTGGAAGTATCGGGACCCCAACTGAAACGACAGCCGATTCCAACAC
>CAZSUM010000334.1:0-2876 GCA_964610015.1 uncultured Lentisphaeraceae bacterium | reverse complement strand
TGCGCTTCTCGCTTGGTTATTACGACAACCTGCTGGGGGGGGCACCAGAGGTGTGTGAGGCAAATCAAAATCACATTCTCGCCTTGATTCGTATGGCGCACCTCATGGGTGGAGATGCCAATGATGTTTGCGTTGGCACGTTTGTTGGGTATAACCATACCTTAGGAAAGGAAGATGGCGGGTTTGCGAAAAACCTTGATCTGTATGCTAAGGTCTTTACACCGATCGTTAAGTATGCCGAGGATCTCGGGGTGACGCTGATTTATGAAAACTGTCCGATGGAGGGCTGGCGTCCGGCATCTGCACCGACGACGTACAACAATCTGCCGTGCACGCAGGCTGCACGCAAGCTGATGTATGCGTTGATTCCGAGTCAAGCGCATGGGGAGACCTATGATCCATCACATGACGTTTGGCAGAATATTGATCCCGTTGATGTGATCAAAACAATGGATCTCGCCCGTCTGCACCGAGTGCATATCAAGGGTACGCGTAATCGGGTCGACAGTCTTGCGGCTATTCAGTGGGGGCGGCTCTATCCCATGCAACAAGTGGATGCGGAGTTGGCGAAACGAGCAGGTGTTTGTCAACCGTCCTGTGAGTGGGATCGTCACCACTATGATCCAAAATTGCCGGGGTTTGGGGGTTCAGACAGTATGGACTGGTTTGCCTTCTTAAAGACCTTGATGGATCTTGGCTATGATCGTCCCTTTGTGATTGAGAATGAGGCGGATAATTCCTCACATACGGGTAATGCAGCCGCCACGATTCAGGGATTTGCTTCCACAATCATGTCTTTGGCTCCGGCGCTCTGGTCGTTGGATGCGGAGAAGGGCTGGTGGTTTAATCCGCAACATTTGCGTGTGCTGAAACCTGCGGCGAAAAAGGATGTGCCAATTGTAACCATGAAAGATTTGATGTAATACATCCAATCTTTCAAAGGAGGTTTGCATGATGTCGAGGGTGATGCCAGTGCTTGACTCCATTTGGCAGGTGGTTCAGATGATGGCCCCTTACCTGCTCTTTGGGTTTGCCGTTGCGGGCATCCTTTCGGTGATCGTGACGCCTGCGTGGGTGAAGCGGCATTTAGGAAAACGAGGCGTGTGGCAGGTAATCAAGGCCGCGCTTCTTGGAGTTCCTTTGCCGCTCTGTTCATGTGGTGTCTTGCCCCTTGCCTTCTCGTTGCGTCGTGATGGTGCCGGAAAAGGTGCAACGGTTAGTTTTCTCGCTTCCACTCCGCAGACGGGAGTGGACAGCTTCCTTTTGACGTGGTCGCTACTCGGGCCTCTTTTTGCTACTGCACGTCTGGTGGCAGCCTTTGTGTCCGGTGTTGTGGCAGGCTTGTTGACGGACTGTGTCAGCAGGGAAGATGTGCCGATCGCAACAGGATCGAAAGAGTCGGGGTGTTGTTGTGAATCACAGTCGTCAGATAGCTCCTCTGCAGAGGGGGTGTACACGTTGGCAGTCTGGCAACGTGCCCTTAGACATGGATTTATCACATTGCCCCGCGATATGGCGCGTCCATTACTTTTGGGAGTGCTCATTTCGGGGCTCATTACGGCTTGGGTGCCAGATGGTTTCTTTATGGGGCACTTGTCTGCGGGGTTCCGCTCTTATTTGCTGGCTTTGATCATCGGGATGCCTCTTTATATCTGTTCCGCGTCGTCAGTTCCTCTGGCGGTTTCTTTTATTCATATGGGGGCATCGCCCGGGGCTGCAATGGTTTTTTTGATTACAGGCCCCGCCACCAATGCAGCGAGTGTGATGGCGATGTGGCGGCAGATCGGACGCAAGGGAACCGTCGCTTATTTAACGGCAATTGCGGGTGTTGCCATGTTTGCGGGCGGATTATTGGATTTAGCAATGAGTGCTGTGCGGGAACAAATACCAGGGCTGTCGGCAAGTGGCGGGCATGCAGCCCATCACGCCGTAGTTGAGAGTGGCGGCATCTTTGGTTCTTTTCTTGCCGTGGTGTTGTTGCTGGTGTTGGTTCTCCCTGCATGGTTGGAGCGGATACAGAGAGGCCCCAAAGCGATTGAATAAAACAGCTCATGCGTATGAGTGTTGCATAACAAAACAGGAGGTAGAGTCATATGACGACAGATCATTTAAAAGGACAGGCGATTGGAATGCGCGATTTTATCGCCTATGCTGATGGATCGGTAGTCAGCAAAACGCTTCTCGATAAAAAAACGGGAACGTTAACCCTTTTCGCTTTTGACCAAGGACAGGGGTTGAGTGAGCATACCTCGCCCTATGATGCGACCGTGCTGGTGATTGATGGCGAGGCTACGCTAATAATGGGGGGCACCCCCATACAAGCCAAGACCGGTGACCTTGTCGTTATGCCGTCAGGTGTGCCGCATTCGGTTCGAGCCGAAGTTCCGTTCAAGATGCTTCTGATTATGATTCGGGAGTAGAGGTGGGCCTCGACGTCTCTACTGGCCAGAAGAATCCGCAGGAGCTGTGTGGGGCAACAAGGTTGCGGTCAGCGAGGTCGCGAGCGTCAATGGGAAAGGTTTTGCAGTTGGGTAAGCGGTACAGGTCATAACGCCAACAGCTCGCCTGTCCATCAGGTCCTATCTTCAGACGTGCGCATTTATTTGCTACTAGATGGCAACACACGCCACATCGGAGGCAATCGCCTTGACGATGGGCTAGACTTTGTCTGACGTATCCTGGGCGGAAGACGTTGAGATAGAATCGTCGTAGGACCCCGCGTAGAAGAATCATTCGGATACGGAAACTTGGTATTTTGTAAACGTTACTTGTTGTCATGAAAAAAAAGATTAGGTTTTTTTAGTTAGCACCTGACGCACAGCTGAAAGCAGTTTGGTTGTCGGGTACGGTTTAGGCAGGAAGTGAAAACCTTCCTG
>CAZSUM010000333.1:0-2880 GCA_964610015.1 uncultured Lentisphaeraceae bacterium | reverse complement strand
GCCCACACCTGAGGAGGCGGCTGAGGAAATGGATATTCCGGTTGAGCGCGTACGTGCAGTTTACCGAATGGCACAGCAGCCTATTTCGCTGCAAAGTCCAGTGGGTGACGGTGACGATGCTCACTTTGGTGACTTCATTGAGGATAAATCCGCGGAGAATCCTTCAGAAATGACCGCGTACAGCATGCTGAAGGAGCGTCTAAAAGAGGTGCTGACAACGCTGACTGACCGTGAACGGCAGGTGTTAGATTTCCGGTTTGGGTTGACCGACGGATACTCTCGCACGCTGGAGGAGGTTGGAAAGCAATTCAATGTGACGCGCGAACGCATCCGCCAGATTGAGGCCAAGGCATTGCGGAAGCTGCGTCACCCCACACGGATGCGCAAGTTGGAGGGGTTCCTGGAAACGCGCTGATGCGGTTATCCGGCAACGTGCGACTGGCACGTTGCCCCGCAGGCCTTGTCACCAACTGGATGTGTGATCAAGGTTACAGTGCCGCCCTCCGGCAGATCTGTGTGTTACGTTACAAGCAAAGGTTATTCAAGGAGGTTCTTTTGAGCGAGTGTATGCTGTTGAATCCGGTGACAATTGGTGTTGGCGCCGCTACAGTTGGTTTTATGGCCGGTTTTTTGATCGCTAAATTAGGCGGACGCGCGACAGGGTACTGTGGCATGGGCGGCGATGGCGATTGTGTTGAAATTTACGTTGGCAATCTGAGTTACGACATGAATGAAGCACAAATGCGCAAGGAATTTGAGCGCTATGGTGTGGTTAAGTCGGCTCGTATTATCACGAATCGTTTTAATCACAAATCCAAAGGGTTTGGGTTTGTGGAGATGCCTAACCGACCAGAAGCTGAGGCAGCGATCAAGGCGCTACATGATCGGGACACGCTGGGACGCAAACTTCGTGTGAATGAAGCGAAAAACAAATCGCACGACTAACACATCAATGGCGTCCCGGATACGGGGCGCCTTTTTGTTAGCTAGAAGGGGGGAGAGGGCAGAATGTCAACGGACAAAAAACGGTTGGATAAGACGATGCGGATCGAGCTTGTGCCTGCCGTAACAGAACGCAGTGCGCCTCGGCTTCCTTTGCCAGCACTGGAAGGGCGCAAGAGTGCTTGGCGCACACAGCATCTGAAGCGAGAAACCCCCTTTTACAAATTACTTGAAAGTGTCTATGATGCCGTTTTGATCACGACGCATGTCGGGGTCATTCTGGAGTGTAACGCACGTGCGGCGGAATTTTTTCAGATGACCTCCTCGACACTGATCGGGCTCTCTGTGATTAGGCTGATTTCAGGCGCTACGGAGTCACTTCTTGATACAGTCAATGCCAATTTGATCAACAAGAAATACACACTGGTTGAAGCTCGCTGTAAACGGGTTGACGGCACCTCGTTCGCAGCCGAGATTGCTATCAACCAAGTGGACCTTGATCATCAGGGGCAGCTCTGCTTCTTTATCCGCGATATTACGTTACGTCAGCAGGCGCAACAGGATCTTGAGCATGCCATGGAACGGATTCAGGCACATGATCGCGCGCGGATGGAGTTTGTTTCAAATGTGTCTCACGAACTTCGTACGCCGTTGACGTCAATGATTTATGCGGTGAGCAATATGCTTCGTGGTGTGGTCGGTCCTTTGCCAGAAAAAGCGCTTCGCTATTTGGAGCGTCTGCAATCCGATTGTCATCGTCTGTTGACAACAGTGAATGACATCCTTGATCTGCGTCAGGTGGAGAACCGGACATTGGTTCTCACAAAAAAAATCGTGCCGCTTGGTCCTGTTATTCGCGAAGGAGCAGAGGCTCTTCAGATTCAAGCGGACACCAAGCATATTCAGATCGGATTCGACTTCTCGGTGCGCGAGCTTTTTTGTTGGTGTGACGCAGGAAAGATTGAGCGGGTTGTATTGAACATTGTCGGGAATGCAGTCAAGTTCACGCCGGAAGGCGGAGAAATCAAGCTAACCTTGAGGCAAAATCCCGAACAACCTAAACAAGCGCTACTCATTGTAACCGATACGGGCATGGGTATTTCACAAGAGGTGCTACCCAAAATCTCACAGCGCTATTTTCGGGTTGGGGATCATGTTAGCGGCACAGGACTTGGACTCGCAATCTCCCGTGAGATCGTTGAATTACATGGCGGCACAATGAGCTTCACCAGTCCCGTGCCGGGAAGTGATTGTGGAACAGCGGTTTCGGTTACGTTGCCGCTTGCACCAAAGCCTAAAATCGTATTTTACTCCCAAGACGTAGAATTAACCGCCTGCCTCCATACGCGCATTCTCGAACTGGGGTATGGCTTTATAGCGGTAGGGTCGGCAACGGAAGCCTTGCAGGTTTGTGTAGAGGAAAATCCAGCACTCTTTATTGTAGATACGCGTATTTCAGATATGGATGTGCGCGATTTAATCCTTCGGCTGAGAGAAGAGGCCAAAACCAAACGGATGCCTGTGGTGGTCCTTGGTATGAAATCCCTTGAGCGCAAAGAGATCGAGCTCTATAAACACTTTTGCATTTACTATGTTGCTCTGCCATGGCGCGAGCAGGACCTTGCACGAAATCTGGCGATGGCGGTTCTGGGTAAATTGCGTTAATCTTGCGGAATGCTCGGGGTTTATACGACGCATTAAAATCCCGTTTCCAAGGCCTTTTTAAGGCACCCGCTGCAAATCGGAGCTTAAAAATCGTTTCTTTGCCAAGGAAACTAGGCAAAAAGGTAAACGCTATTTTAAATTAAATAGTTAACTAATTGTGCCTGAATAAGTTAACTATTTAATTTCAACTTAAAGACGGATGAAAAAAGAAAGCGGGGGTGGTCAAAGGACAAAGTAAATGCGCCACTGGCAGACTAACTGCGCCGGGAGGCG
>CAZSUM010000332.1:0-2943 GCA_964610015.1 uncultured Lentisphaeraceae bacterium | reverse complement strand
CGGTGCGGGTGCCTCAACTCAAAGACTCCAAAAAGCATTTGAATAAAGGTAAGGGTACCGGACTGGACACCATGATATTCATCACGGAGGGTCAGTCTGCTGCGGGTTCAATCGTCAGTTGCCGTGATGTGAGTACTCAGGCGATTTTTACTCTTAAAGGTAAACCGTTGAATGTGTGCGAACAAAAGCGTGACGCACTCTATAAAAATGTTGAGATCTATAATCTCATGCAGAGCCTTGATATCGAGGAAACCGTCGATAATCTGCGTTATCAAAAGGTCATTTTGGCAACCGATGCGGATGTTGATGGTTTGCATATTCGCAATCTTATGATCACGCTCTTTATCCGTTTCTTTGACCGTGTTATTCGTGAGGGGCATCTCTATATTCTCGAAACACCTTTGTTTCGTGTGCGTAACAAAAAGGATTCGTTTTACTGTTACACGGATGAAGAGCGATTGGCAGCAATTGAGCAGTGCGGAAAAAATTGCGAAATTACACGCTTTAAAGGACTCGGTGAAATTTCTCCAAGTGAATTCAAGGCCTTCATTGGAAAAAATATGCGGTTAACACCGGTGGACAGCACACGAGATCGTGCAATGAAAGACACAATTGAGTTTTATATGGGTCGAAATACCCAAGAGCGGCGTCAGTACATTATGGACAACCTGGTTATTACTGAGGATTCTCTGTCGTGAGTAAGCCTTCAAAAAAACCGCGCAAGGACCCTTCGACGAATCAAGCGGATGAGCCGCCAAGCTTGTTTGACGATTTAGCTCTTTTTGATAACGCCGATGCTTCTAGTGATAACGCCAATGCTTCTAGTGATAACGCTTCAGCGGATAATGATGAGAGCATGGCGCGTGATTCTGGCGGTCGGCGATCCTCGGCTGAACGGCAGGCAGCTGCAAATAACCACGGAGGCATGGGACCTTTGCGGGAGTTGATGGATGGTAACTTCCTGCAGTTTGCCTCCTATACCATTTGTAATCGCGCCATTCCGACTGTTGAGGATGGTTTGAAACCCGTTCAGCGACGGATTATGCACAGTCTCTGGGAGAAGGATGACGGTCGCTTTGTTAAAGTAGCCAACATTGTTGGCCATGCCATGCAGTATCACCCGCATGGAGATGCATCCATCGCCGAAGCCATTGTTAACCTGGCGAATAAACGTTATTTGATTGAGAGGCAGGGTAATTACGGCAATATCTTTACGGGCGACCCTGCCGCGGCTTCACGTTATATCGAGTGCCGCTTGACTGATCTGGCGCGGAATGAACTTTTTAATCCCAAACTAACGTCATTTATTGCGAGTTATGATGGTCGTAACAAAGAACCAGTTCTTTTGCCGTCTAAGTTGCCTCTTTTGCTGATGCTAGGTGCTGAGGGCATCGCGGTAGGGCTTTCTACATCGATTTTGCCACACAATTTTATTGAGCTGTTAGAGGCTCAAATTGCCATCATCCAGAAAAAACCATTTCAGGTGTTACCTGATTTCCAGACCGGTGGGTCGATGGATGTGTCGGAGTACGCCGATGGTGTTGGACGCGTCAAAGTCCGTGCTGTGATTGAGTGTCGTCAGCACAACAAATTGGCGATTGTGGGCTTACCTTCTGGGCAAACAACTGAATCTTTAATGGCCAACATCGAAGATGCGATTAAAAAGAAGAAAGTTCCTATAAAGCAGATTCATGATTTCACTGCTGAGAAGGTGGAGATTGATCTGACGTTGAACAATGGCGTGACGCAAGAGCAAACGGTCAAAGCTCTCTATGCCTTTACAACTTGTGAATTTTCGATAACCAGTCGACCGGTTGTCTTGTTTCATAATCGTCCCTGCGAAATGACGGTTAGCGAAATTCTAATCGCGTGTACTGAGCAGTTACTCGAATTGTTAAATCGCGAATTGGAGATCCGTAGAGAAGAGCTTGATAACCTCTTTCACTCCAAAACATTGGAGCAGATCTTTATCGAACAACGCATCTACAAACGCATTGAAGAGCAGGTTACTTTTGAAGCCGTACAGCAGGAGGTTTTAGAGGGATTTATACCTTTTCGGCCTCGTCTTCGTCGCGATGTGACGCTTGAGGATGTTGATCGTTTGTTGCAAATTAAAATCCGTCGCATTTCTCGTTTTGATATTAATCGCAATCGCCAAGAAATTGAAGCGATCTTAGTTGAAGAAACTAAGGTAGCGGAGAACATCAAAGGACTCCGCGGGTACGCAATTAAATATCTCAGAAACCTGATCAAAAAATATAAGACAATTTATCCACGGTGTACGCTGATTGCCGAAAAACCCTTTGCGCAAATTGAAGTGCGTGCGTTGACCGCAACGGAGCTGACGCTGAAGATCGATCGTGAGAATGGGTACATTGGTACAGACATTCGCGGTGGTGAAGAATTGTTTAAATGTTCTTCGCTCGATAAGATTTTGGTGGTCTGGAATGATGGTCGGTACAAGATGATGCCGCCCCCAGATAAGTTTTTCGTAGATAAAAAAGGTGCCAGTTACTGTCAAATATTTGATCGCGAAAAGATTTTTACAGCTGTCTATACGGAACCGCTCTATGGCTTCACCTATATGAAACGGTTTGCATTTGGTGGTGCTATTCAGAACAAGGAATATCACCTAGTTCCTGAGAAAAGTAAGCTGATCCTGTTTGAAGAGGGTACGCCCGAGTCAGTCTTTGTAAAGTACAAGCCTGCCAAGTCGCAACGGATTCATCAACAGATGTTTACTCCAACAGAAGTCCTCATTAAAGGGGTCTCTGCAAAAGGCATCCAGATGACTTCCAAAGATATCGCAAAGATTACGACCCGAAAGCCTACGTGGTGGAACGATGACGACAACTCGCCCAAAGGCATGTTTGCCTGATAGCCTTTGCGGTCACGCGAGGATTTAGACAACACAACAGGTGGTGATATCAGGCGGAGGCAGAC
>CAZSUM010000331.1:2472-2993 GCA_964610015.1 uncultured Lentisphaeraceae bacterium | reverse complement strand
CTTTGAAAGGGACTTCAGAGATCATCTGGTTCACACCATACGCAGGCGTTACAATCCCATAGTTGTTGGGATCACCGGCAACGGTTAAGGCAATGGGTTGTCCTAGGTAAAACGAGAACACCTCTTGTGTGTCGTGTGGCAACCGCACAACTCCGTGCTCACTCGAATCCATCTGCAAGAAGTAGGAGATGCGGGTATTGACGGGTTGCGGGGGGATCATGGCATGAAAAGCTTGGTCGTTGGGCATGAGTTCAGCGGTGACCTGTTGCCAGGTGCTGGTTACATGTTGGGCAGTTTCGGCACGCCAGTTGAGGCTGACGGAGCCGATGTCTGGTAGACGTACCGACTGCACGTGGAAGGCGACGTCGATCTCTGTGCTATCCGCAACCCGATCTTGCAAAGGCGTGTGAATAATAAAGGGCGGTTCATCCAAGCCACCGCGTATATAGAGGGCTGCGGTGCCACCTGATTGCGGAACCTGATGGCCGATGACCCGTACTTGATAACGCCCTGTGGCTGCG
>CAZSUM010000331.1:0-2462 GCA_964610015.1 uncultured Lentisphaeraceae bacterium | reverse complement strand
TAGCGTTTCCACGGTATTGACCCCATCGCGGATGTCCGCATCGTTGGGCTGACAGATCCGTCCATTGGGGAGCGTGACCAAAAGGTCAAGATCGTTCACCAAGGTCACGCCAGCCCCGGCACTACTTGGAAAATCAATCCACACCAATGCGATATCCAGCGGTGTATGACTCACATTCACGGTAAACTCGAACAGATTTGTTTCCCCGGTTGCTGGACTGATGCGGTCATATAGGCGCACCATGCGACGCCAGGGATGTACCGTTGTAGCCAGATCGGGTTGTCCCCATCCTTCCACCACATTGGGCGAGGTAAAGGGAATTTCCTGAAAAGCATTTGTGCCATACTGCCCAGGCATGAGCGACTGCGCCCCGCCGATGAGCATGGCTTTGATCAGGGCGGCGGAAGGATTGGTTACGTTACTACGCTCGACAGCGTATTGACGCATCAAGGCGGCTGCGCCTGCGATGAGCGGGGTTGACATGCTGGTGCCACCGCCGTAGCAGTAGCGCGAATTCTCTGCCAGATCAAACCAGACGGCGGAGCCCTTCGTTGATTTGGTGGAGATAATATCTGTTCCCGGTGCCACCACATCTGGTTTGATACGCCCATCTGTTGTGGGACCGCGACTCGAAAAAGCCGCCATGCCCTGAAAATAGCGCGGGGCGGTTGTTGCGCTGTAAGAGATGTAGTCATTCAGCAAGGGAGCCACAGGGTAATCCGAAGGCCAAGCCGAGCCCCACCTGAGCGCAGAAGCACCCCCGCTGCCGGGTTTTCTGTCATTTTCTGTGGCACCCACCGTCAGTGCGTTCTTTGCCGTGGCTGGTGAACCCACTGCGCCGAGGTCCACCCGTCCGTCTCGATTCTCATCGATGCCGTTGTTTCCAGCGGAAAAAACCGCGAGGTGGTCGGGATGATCCCAAGCGAATAAGTCGACGGAACGTGAATCCGTAGTATACGAACCATACGTGTCTGACCCCCAACTATCGGAGTGAATCCGCGCACCCAAGGTGTAGCTCTCATCAAAAAGCTCGTACAAGTCTCCGGGGAGTCCAATGAGTGATCCGGCTGCATTGGCTACAGATTGATGAACCAACGTGGCTTCCCAGGCGATACCGCGATATTTACCTCCGCTGGCTGTTCCATCTCCGAGAATAGATCCTGCGGTGTGTGTTCCGTGACCATCAAGGTCTGAGGCGTCATCAACACGTCCCCGCGAGATCATAGCCCGTACGCGTCCTTGAAAATCTGGATGTAACGTCTCTTGCTTTCCGGTATCCAGTCCAGTATCGGCATGCCCCACAGACTGCCCCCGACCTGTTAACCCCCAAGCACTCCAGAGATTGGTTGCATTGAGATGTCCCGGTTGCGCGGCAAAGTTATTAAAGAGCTTGGGTTGCGCGCGTTCTTCAATCCACTGCACGGCACCACACGCTGCCAGTGTATGCACGGTCCCCAGCGGCAAGGTGACTTGCAACAGACCCCAGCGGCTACCCGCTGAAAGGGTTTCAACCGTTCCATTTGCGCCGAGCACGACTTTGGCGACACGTTCGGCATCTTCAGGCGCAAACGTTTGTACACTCAGCTGTACGCACGTGCTTGCAGGATAACTGGCAATCAACGACGACAAAAAGGGTTGAATCTTATCAGATGGCAGAAATTCCTCGGCCGCGATCACCGCCGATTCCGGTTTCAGTGCTGTGAGTGCCGCAGGGGTGAGCTCAGCCAGCAAGGCGTTGTTGGGAAAGTACCCACGCACAGTCGCGCCAATACGTGTCAGCAACGCACGAGCGTCATCATTGATTGGATCCTTGAAGAGCACCAAAAAAGGTGTGGTATTGCGTACGGTAGGCGACTGTTTCCCCGATGGAGATTCAGCGATCTGATGGGAATCTGAAACCACCAGCAACCGATTAGAAAGCAAGACCTGACGTTCACGTGGCAGATTGGGGTCCGACGGATAACGTGGCGACACAAACGCGCGACGGAGGGGGGCGAGGACCTTCTCTGCCAAGATCACCTGCTGCGTGGGTGGGTTCGTGGTAGCAAGAACAGCTTGATTGGATAGGGAGGGGGTTAAGTGTGGTAAATTTCGCAAGGTTGGTTTGGGACGTGAACGCACGTGTTGGAGTTGCGTCTCTGTTTCTTCAGCCTCTGTCGTTGGCAGCTGAATCGTGTCCCGTCTCAGGATAACGCTCAGGATGACAATGAGCGTGAAAAGACCACTAACGACCAGAAATTTTGTACGTTTCATGCAATTCCATTCATTTAACAGATAAAGAGTAGAACAAGTATAACACAACAAGCGGATGATGGAATAGTTCATGCGGAAAAACTCAGCGGGCGGTGCGTAAAAAAGAATTCGCTGTTTATCTCACGAGTAATATGCAATAATAAGGTTCTCTTTTAGGGGGCGACTGGTTTCGACGGGGCACGTGAAACTCCGGTTGCGCGCCGAGGACT
>CAZSUM010000330.1:0-3002 GCA_964610015.1 uncultured Lentisphaeraceae bacterium | reverse complement strand
TGGCTTCTTAAAAATTTTTAACCTTTTTTTCTGGACCTAATCGCACATGGCAATTAGCACGGTTTTTTCAGAGGCGGTTCGCCTGCCTCGTCATTTCGACATTCGAGACTCGACATTCGGGGTTCGGGGGTTATTTCTTCTTATCGTGGAGTTGATCCCCCGCGACTGCACCAGCTGCGCCACCCAGCACACCTCCAATTAATGCACCCGTTCCACGATTACCGCTACCAGCCGCTGCGGATCCAATTAATGACCCTCCGGCAGCCCCTACCGCGCCGCCGACAACAGCACCCTCATGACCCTCTACCGACTGACACCCCGACACCCCCGCCAGGATCAGTCCCAAACTCACAAGTAAGCTTAGTTTCTTTAACATAATAAACCTCCTTTGTTTTTAAAATCATCGTCACATTCGCATTGCTCAATCACGTCAAGCTGAACCTCCAGCTCTGTAAGCTCTGTTGCCCAAAAGGCACGTGTTCCCCACCCTGGGTGATTTTGCATAAAGGCGACATCATGTGCCTGTCGCGCACACCACGCTAAATAATAGGTCATTCGCATCGCTCGCAAAGGTTCGATCAAACGCAGAGTTCTATAATCAAACGCCCGAAATGTTTCGTATCCGTCGAGCATCTGTTGCATCTCTATTCGGGACTCCGCCAAACGACCTGGTAATAGCATCCAGAGATCCTGCACTGGCGTACCGTTAAGCATATCATCAAAGTCGATCAACATCAATCCAGTATCCGGCCGCTCCAACACATTGGTGTGCTGACAGTCGCCATGCAGTCGAATGATTTCGGTATTCTCGAATAACGGCACAATCCGCTCAAACAGCGCCATGCCAAACTGCTCCAAGCGTTGCGCTTCACGGGCTTCGAGAAACGTGCCATCAAGCAGATACTCTAGGTCTGCCACCGTCGTGGTATAAGGGTGCAACCGCAGTCGTGCGGGAGCTGTTTGGCGCTCTCCAATCTGATGAACCCGTGCCAACAAAGCGCCCAATCTCTGCCACAAACTATTCCCTGGGTCGGCGGGTTCGATCGGACGTCCCCCACGCTTTGGGAAAACCGCGAACGACACATCTGCCACCTCGCCAAGCGTTCTACCATTGGCTAGCAGCATCGGCGCAATCACAGGAATTTCTTCGTCCTGGCATTCTTTCACAAACGCATGCTCTTCGAGAATGGCCTCTTTGCTCCACCGTTCAGGACGATAAAACTTGGCGACCACCTGTTCGCCTGAGGCGAGGTCAACCGAATACACGCGATTGATATAGCTGGGCAAAGGACGCAACACACCATTGCACCGCGCGTTTAAGGCCTCCTCAACAGCATCGAGGACCCGTTCTGGTGTTATTGCTGCAAATCCCGCCAACTCACCTTCCAGCCCCTCTGTTTCACAGTTCATGAGTGTTCTTTTGCGCTCTTGGTTTTCGCATGCTTGCGTGCATCGGGAGGAAGGGGCATTCCCTCTTTCAAACGCTTCTTCAACCCCATACCTTCAAGCACCCGTCCAGCATCCATGTAGAGATCGGCCAGACCGTAAGCGTATGTCGTATTTTGCCAGTGAGTCAAAACACAGGCCCGTTCTGCCATCGGCAGCGCTTTTTTGAAATCGCGCTTCGGTCGTTCAGCTTGGGTCAGTGCTTTCGCATACCGGAACAGGACTTCAGGATGATTGGGCTCCTGTTTAAGAACCGTTTCATACTGTTGATCGGCCACAGCAAAGGCCCCCACCGCCAGCGCCGCTTGCGCAAACTCCAGACGATACTCCAAAAGCCCCGGTGCCATGGCAACCGCACGTTCAAAATTTTGATAGGCGACTTCTGTTTCACCGATTGCACGTTGACAGTATGCCAACCCGTAATAGGCACGGGCCTGCGCGCCACCCAATGAAAGCAGGTTTTCGTAACAGTGCCGCCCCCCTTTAAAATCTCCGATTGAGAGGCGTCGCCGACCCTCCAGCTCCAGTCTCTCGGAAGTGGATCAAGAGGGCATCACGTGGATTGACTGCGGCAGCTTTACGCGCTGCTCGCAAGCCCGCTTCACCCGCACCCGCATCGCGTTGCTTAAAAGCCTCTATAATCTGCCCACGTGCCGCCAGAAAGGTATCGGTCTTATCGAGTAGACTGATATACACCGCCTTTTCTGATTCTCCCGGCGAAATCCAGGCAAGGGGTTGCTGTCGGGTTTTCGCTAGCGAAGCGGGACGCAGTTGCTCAGCGTCAGCCTTGAAAATCATCTGCGGTGCATGCCAAGCCTCGCTCATCGCAGTCGTGGCTTTAACTGCATCCAACGCTGCCATCAACGTCACTCCATCACAGGTCCAACAGGCGAGCACCTCTGGCAAGGCAAAGAGTCCTGTTCGTACAAAATCACGAAGAACAAGCGGACGATCCATAAACGCCACCATTGCACTTAACGACGCTTTGGGCTTTTGTTTACCCCCGATCAGCACCCAATCATTGGGTCCAATCTGCCACAGATTTACATGCGGAAAAACTTGGCAGAATCGTGTGGCAATTGTTTTAAAATAACCGCGCGTCATCGCACGTGCATCAAGATGCAGAGCCACCAGTCCGTTGTCTGCTAAGGCACTCCGACACTTCTTAAATAATCGTTTACCATACATGTCGTGTGTGCCGCGCAACCAGGTGGGCTCACCGGTTAGCAGAATTAGCTCATAGGCCGACCGTGACGAAAAACGAACGCGTGCAAATGCATGGGGCAATGTGTTGGTCAGTCCATCTGTGACCTGACGATCTGCCGCTAAAGCCTGTTTGACAACCGCTAAATCTGACCCGGCCACCGCCACTTCTCTCACCCCCGCACGCAAAAGAAAGGGAATCGCCAACCCCGCCTCAGGTCCACATACCGCAGCTTTCTGACAATCAGGACGTAGCAACAACGGAATCATGGCATTCAATGTTCGTACCGTGTGAAAGCGGTTACCAAAAAGCAACGGACGCCCATCCAGAGTAAACACCATCCCGTAATCGT
>CAZSUM010000329.1:0-3026 GCA_964610015.1 uncultured Lentisphaeraceae bacterium | reverse complement strand
CACGCTGGGTGTGCCAGGGTATATCATGGGTGTGATCGCGATTCTTGTGGCCGTGTCAATGACCTTTGTGACTGTTCGCCTAGGCCTAGTCTGGGCAGATATGGAAGAGGCCTTCGGGCGACCGCCGAGTGAAATCTGCGGCGCCGAAGAAGGGGGATCTAACTGATCGCGTTAAGCCTCTGTAGCTGGTTCCGTACGCTGACCTAAAAGCAGATTCATCAAATCTGCTTGTCTCATTCTTCGCAACGCGCCACGGCGTGCTGCAATCTCATCAAAGGTTTCAACTGTATCGGGTTCGACACCGGGTTGCCAGACCGCTACGGGCACGAGGTCACGTGTATGCTTGCCTGTTGCAATGGGGACGGGGTGATCCGGAAGCACGCAAAAGGCGGTGTTTGGTCCCGCATGTTGCAGGACCCGTCCGACCAACCGTTGATCAAAGTCTTCGATGGCTTTGAGTTTAAGTTTGAGATCCTGCGCGTGCGAAACCTCGTCAATCGCTTCGACATGGACGTAGACGAAATCATAGCCATCCGCAAGGGCTTTAAGTGCGGCGTCGGCCTTGCCCTCATAGTTGGTGTCGATATAACCAGTAGCGCCGGGTACGCGAATGACGTCCATGCCCATGCAACGTCCTAGGCCATTGATTACATCCACGGCAGAGATCACCGCGGCTTTGATGTTGTAGAGCTGACAAATGTTATGAATCGCACCGACTTTGCCGCCGCTCCAAGGCCAAATGCCGTTGGCTTCACGACCTTTAAGAATCTCAGCGGCACGGGCGATCAGATCTCTTAGAAGGGCTGCGGTAAACGTGCCTTCTTCAGACTTGGTCCGTGGCAGATGTTTAGCGACTGACTGACCATGATTGTCGTCTGGCTTGTCGTAAGAGATGTTGGCACTGAACTGCTCGCCAGAGAGCACCAGAAGATTGCGATAGCTGACACCGGGATAGAAATGAACTTGTTCACTCCCAAGGTTCTCATTCAGCAGGCGAATGGCCTCTTCAGCGTTGGCTTGCGAAATGTGTCCGCCGGAAAAGTCACGTAGAATGCCCTCTTGATCGACAGACACAAGATTCATACGGAAGGCAATGTCATTCGGGCCAAGCTGGATATTTTGGCTTGCAGCCTCTAGCGGTCCACGGCCGCAGAGCTCTGTGGCAAGGTCACATCCAAGCACGGACATGTTAGCCACATCGCTGGACGTGGGGAATCCTGCAGGAAGCGTGAGCATGGTTCCACTGCGGCCTTTGCGGGCAATGGTATCCATGTTGGGTGTTAAGGCCGCTTGTAGGGGCGTTTTGCCGCTCAATTGAGCAATGGGTTCATCGGCCATGCCATCGCCGAGAAAAAGTACAGTCTGATTGGGTTTCATGATGTGCCCCTAGTTTCGCAAACAGCGGGGTAGGTGTCAACCTGCTACGCAAAGAGTGTGATTCAGAGGGCGTGCGTTTTCGAATGCATTGATTTGATCGCTATTAAAGACAAAGAGTGGTAAAAACAGATCATTATGAAAGCACATACACTTTATTTTTCGCCGACCCACACGGGGGCTACGGTTGCCAAAGCCATTCAGAAAGGCCTCGTAAAAACGGAACTCGGCGACGTTATTGATCTCACCCACTCAGCCGTCAAAAAAACGTTTGGCAAGGATGATGTGGTTATTGTTGCCATGCCGATCTATTCTGGCCGCCTCCCTCTGGTAGCGACGAAACGCTTTAAAGCAATTCAGGGGAACGGCGCCAAAGTGATTGCAGTCGCAATTTATGGCAATGCAAACGTTGGAGATGCGCTGCTCGAATTGACTCAGATCTGTACCCAACAGGGCTTTGTTGTGATTGCCGCCGCGACATTTATCGGAGAACATTCGTTTACCATGGCTAAGTTTCCGATTGCTGTTGGACGTCCTGATGCCGCAGATTTGAAAAAAGCCGAACTCTTCGCCTCCCTCATTCAGGAAAAACTTGATGCTCCCGGCCCCTTCCTTTTGCCGACCGTGCCCGGAACTGAGCCCTATGCAAAAGAGGCGATGAACCCGCCGGGCGTTGCGGCTACAGGAACCGACCTGACAACCTGTATCCGTTGTGGATTGTGCAAAACCGCTTGTCCGACCCATGCCATCACCCTGACGGACGAGGGGCCTCAAACCGACGACGCGGCGTGTATATGGTGCGGAGCTTGCGTCAAAGTTTGTAACAGTCATGCACGTATCTTTACATTGCCCAAGATTACCGAAATTGCTGAACGGTTATACACCACCTTCCAAGAACGCAAAGAACCCGAATGGTTTTTTGCCCAACCGAGTGAAGCATAATCTCTTCGTATGAGGTAAAGAACCCTGTTTTACCGCGGGTAACGTTGATAGGTGACTCGATCGGTAAGGGATCTCAACACCGTTGTGGAGCGAACGCGGAAAATCAAGTGAACAGTTCGCGATCGACGAGTCTGTTGAACCTAGGTGTCATGGGAGCTGTCTGCCAGAACACAAGTTGTTTGTTGATCTGGCAGCACGGTAACTTGAACGGCACATCCGTAAACGGGTGTCAGACGTTCAGGACAAAGCACGGCTCTGGGCGTACCATCCGCGACTTTGCGGCCTTCACTGAGTAGCACAATTCGGGAAAAGTATTGGCTGGCCAGCGTCAAATCATGTACAGCCATTAGAATTGTCATTTGGCGCTCACGGGTTAGTTTTGTCAATAGGCACATCAAGTCCGCACTGTGACGCAAATCAAGATGAGAGGTCGGCTCATCCAGCAGTAGAATCTCGGGACGTCCCGCTAGCGTCAAGGCGAGCGCAAGACGTTGGCGTTCGCCGCCACTCATTTCTGGAACCAAGCGTTCGCGTAAAGACCAGGTGCCTGTCAGCGTCATCGCTTCGTGTACGGCCTCTTGATCCGCAGTGCTTGGGGCTCCGAATCGTGGGAGCCATGCGGTTCGTCCCAACATCACAAAGGCTTTTGCAGTAAGGGGAATTTCTTTGCTGATATCCTGCGGCACAACGGATAGCAATTTGGCGCGTGC
>CAZSUM010000328.1:0-3040 GCA_964610015.1 uncultured Lentisphaeraceae bacterium | reverse complement strand
TAGGAGAAGCCTTGAGCCAGCAGGTCGAGAACTTCCTTTTCTCGGGGGGCGAGATCTTCCGCTTCGTTGGGGAGTGTTGCAGGCGTGACGTTGGCTGTTGGAGTGGGGGGGATCGGCGTTTGTTTTAGGAATGCGTCAACGACTTTACGAGCCAACGCACTGGTCATGGGCGCTCCCCCCTGATGAATATCTCTAATCGCGGTGAGTAGGTCACGGGCGCGTGCTGGTTTGACCAGATACCCATGCGCACCTGCTGCGAGCGCCCGGAAAAGATTGTTCGTGTCTTGATAGACGGTCAGCATCACAATTTGCAATTCCGGCAATTGACTGGAGAGTTGCCGAACGCACTCGATACCGTCCATGCCTGGGAGATTGATATCCATAATCGCCACTTGCGGCTTTAGCGCAGGGGCTTTTTCGAGCGCTTCTTCTCCAGAGCCGAATGCTCCGACACATTCACATGCTGGATCGCTATTGATGATTTCCCGAAGTCCTGAACGAAGTCGGGAGTCATCTTCCACAATGATAACCTGAATTGACATGGACCCTCGTCTGTCGTATCCACCTGCCGTACGACGTACCCCACGTGTTTTGTAAAAATAACAGACAGAAGCAACATAGCAAAGCACAGGGGGTTATTCAAGGCTGGTGGTCGGATATGAAAGTTGGCCTCTATTGCTACGGTGTGCTTCTTGACAGGGTATGGTCCACACACCTACACTGACACCTTACGCATCTGTTTAGGGGTGCGTAGGGATGCATCGCGAAGGTGCCTAGGAGATGGATTCTGGCTATGAGATGGGCTTTATACAATCTGTTGTTTGCCATCGCGTATGTCGCGATGTTACCGCAGTTTCTTTTGCGAATGAAGCGTCGCGGGGGGTATCGTAACCGATTCTCAGATCGGTTTGGTCGCTATCCTGAAGATATTTTGACGCGATTGCGCGGCATGCAGGGTGCTGTTTGGATTCATGCGGTGAGCGTGGGCGAGGTGTATGTTGCTGGGCAGGTGATGCGTACATTGCGTGAGCGGATGCCAACAGTGCGCTTTGTTTTTAGTACGACCAGTTCGACGGGCTGGCGTGAGGCGGAAAAACAGGTGCGTGATGAAGACGTGCTGATTTACAACCCGCTCGATTTTCCAAGTTGTGTCTCAAGGGCATTGGCATGGGTGCGTCCAGCGGCACTGATCCTGACTGAATCGGAACTCTGGCCTAATTTGATTCGTACGAGTCATCGTCGTGGGGTTCCGATCTTTTTAGTGAACGCGCGTGTGTCGGATCGTTCGGCACCAGGGTATCGCCGTCTACGTTTCTGGTTTGGTCCGATCTTGCGGATGTTGACCGCAATCATGGCCCAATCGGATGAGGATAAGCGTCGTTTAGTTGCGGCTGGTGCTAATCCGGAACAGATCGAAGTGAGCGGAAGTTTTAAATTTGACGTTGCCCAACGTGATCCCGTCAAAGAGGCTCAGGTAGCTCAATTCCTTGCTTGTCATGATGCGGGACCCGAATGCATGATTCTTTTAGGTGGGTCGACTTGGCCGGGGGAAGAAGCGATCTTGATTCAAATCTATCAGAAGGTCCGCATCCAAGAACCTAACCTACGGCTGGTGCTTGTGCCACGTCACTTTGAGAAGGCCGATGCGGTGCAGGCGGAGATTGAACGTGCGGGTTTGAGCTGTATTCGGAAAAGCCAGTGTCAGGATAGTGACCCCACGGTGTCCTGTTTACAAAAGAAGCCCGGTCAAGGGGTGATCCTAGCCGATACCACGGGTGAATTAATGGGCTTTTACGGACAGGCAGATTTGGTTTTTGTGGGTAAGAGTCTTTGCGAACATGGCGCACAGAATATGATCGAACCGTGCCTCTGTGGTGTGGCCACGGTGGTGGGGCCGTATACCGAAAATTTTCGACCCGTCATGTCAGACCTATTGGCGGCTGGCGCATTGATTCAAGTGTCTGATGAGGCGCAGTTGATGCGTGAGATCGAACGACTGGTAGTGGATTCATCAGCGCGACGTGCGTTGGGTGAATTAGCGACGACTGCGGTGTTGCGTCGAAAAGGGGTTGTCGCACATTGCGCTGACACCCTGGTCGCCGCATTGAGTCGCAAAAGCTGATCTGTGATGGAAGCAGATGCCGAAAGGCCCTTGCTGTGTTGATCGTGATGCGGTGACGAAACAGTAAGAAACGAAAGGCAGGAGAAGGTGTGGTTTGTAAACATGTTGCGGGATAAGGGGATCCGGCTGAGTGCAGTCTGCGCGTCGGCCAGCCTCATCTCCGGAGTTTTGCTGGCTATCTGGTTGCGTGGAATAGATGCGCTAGCTGGGCGTACGATCTATGCGCTGGCAGCGGTTGGGCTTGCCCTGCTGGTAGGGGCTGCCGGTGGCGTTGTGATCGATCAATGCTTTTTTCGACGTGTCAAACGAGTGAACGGGTGGTTTGTTTTTTTTCTGTTTCTGTTGGCGCTCTGTTTGCTGTTTCAACTTATGGTTCTGCCAGGTATTGCCAGTGGTTGGCAACGGTTGGTGACAGATCTTTCGCGGTCATTCAGCCAGTATCTTGTGACGCTCGGTAAAACGGTTGCCGTGCTTGTCGCGTTTCCCGCAGCTTTGATGGCCTTGCTTATGATGCTCAGTATGTCGTTGGCAGGGTTGTCGATGAACAAAGCAGAGCAGACTCGTGGGCAGAGGATGACTTTGTTTTTGCTTCTGGGCGTGGTTCCTGCCGTGATCGCGTTTAGCTTTACGCAACAGATGTTGATCCCCTGGTTTGGCGCAGAGGCTCTGCTTCGGATGGCGGTTCTCTGGTTTGGTGCACTGGCTGCGCTCGCGTGGTGGGAAAGAGGAGTGTTATCTTTTCTGCCGTTTATCAGCGTGTTGATTCTCCTGCTGGTTTTTCGTCCAGCTGTGGCGGGGTCTTTGTTAACGCAAAACATTTTTTCTAGGCTGGTTCATCGGGATAGCGGGTTTGCTCAAGGCGCGCCTGTTTATGTTCAGCACACGTGTCATCACACGGTGGCCACATATACCGATGAC
>CAZSUM010000327.1:0-3047 GCA_964610015.1 uncultured Lentisphaeraceae bacterium | reverse complement strand
TACACTGCTGATCAACCACCCAGCCGCCTTTTTCAGCAAACGCTTCGGTTTCAATCATCACTGTGGCTGCTTGTAGCGCGCTCACACAGCCCAGTAGCAACAAAAAGGCTATTTCTTTTCTATTCATCATTCGCAACATCTTTTCCTCCTTTGCGTTCAAGGCACGAGTAGAGCCAATAAACCGTAGGTGTGATCATATCTAAAAAGTGTGGGGACACAAAGCGAAAGCTGACGCCTCTTGAGCGAATGTGTAACGGAAAGGGGCATCATCGAAAGGCTGAGCCCCTCCTCGGGATGCGGTTTTCTCTGCGTCTCAATTCTGGCGATCCGCTGCGGCATAATTCAATTGCTCATCCCCAAGTCTAGAGCTACTATATTTTCATGACGTCAACACAACACGCACTGCAACGGCATAAAGCGATTATGACGACTGCAATTCTTCTCGTTCTCGCAGTCAGCGGAATGATACAAAAGGGTGTTGCGCATTGTGGGGAACGTTTTTACCAAGCGAACGACAAGTTCCTCGACGCATCCATTGAGAGCACTGCGCACTTGATGATTCCGGTTGGTGCAGCAAAAGCCGCAGCTGACGTCGTTGAGGGCAGCACGGCGGTTGTCGAGTGGGGTGACATTACGCAGCCCATTCTCGATTATCTTGATGTTGCATGGCGTATCCTCATCTTGAGCCTAATTGTGACGACGGCTGTTAAATACACACTCCTTGGGATTGCGCCGCTTGCTAACGTATTCCTGATCATTTGGCTAGGGTTTGATTTTCTTGCTCAGTCGCGACAGGGATTAGAATCTCATTGCGTCTTAAAAACCACGGAGTGAAGGGTGGATTATAGCGAGCCCAGATTGGGTCACCGACACAGGTAAGGTTTAAGTCATGAATCCACGATTCGAGTTTTTTCTTGTGTTTCAAATAGCGCTCTTCGCTCCAAAAACCAGAGTAGCGAATGGTGGCCATTCGTTGTGCTGGAACGTGACGTAGCGTAACTTTTGGATTAGTGGGTTGGGGGATTGTTTCCATTGTGTAGGCACGAGGCATCGTAAAACTAACAAGCCAGCCGCCATTTTCTGCCTGTTGTTGTCCCACAGGAGCGGTCATTTTTATTTTCTGACCAACGGGTTGTTGGGTGACGGGGGCGGTCATGGGGACTTTCTGGCTTGAGGTGTTGTTGCCAGAGATATATTTGAACAGTAATCTAAAGGCTTCATTGCCAGCATCTTCCAGCGATGCTTCGACAACGGTTTCCGCCAGAATATGAGCAGCATAATCCCGGAGCTCAAAGGCATCACTTTTTTTAATGACCGTGTAATCAGCTTCTTCGATGGCCATGGCTTTTCCTTTGCAGAGGAGGAGAATCATGATTGCAGTAGCGATTGGCAAAACGCGATTCATTTTGACTCCTTTTCTGAGACAACCTGTTGTGTTGGATGCGGAAATTCAAAACGCACATGTTTTGCCCCAAAGGCGTAGGCCAAAGACGAAAGGGTTTGGCGGGCGGATTGTTCAATCTCAGAATTTAAACTCGCAATAAACCCTTCTGACTGTACCTGTGCGGCGTTGAGTGCGGCATCCTTTAGGCGGTTGCGGTCTTCTTCTGTGAAGCCGCTGCCAAAAACCGTGTTGATCAAGTCTGGCAAGAGCCAAGGAATCAATTTGCTCTTCTGTTCATCATAAAAATGGATATCTCGGATACAGGTTTCGCGTAAGCAGGGCGGCATGCGTAAGATGAACCCATCCTCTACCTCGACAATCTGAAACTCTGGGCTACGCAAATCGTATCGGAAATCGATTTCAAACATGAAGATCATGGCCATCTTTTTGCCGGATAGAATCCACGAGAGGTACTTCTTGCCGATATCACCCCAAGAGTGGTCGACTTCAGTGACAATCTCCTTGGTTAGCACCTTAAACACGGAGAGCTCTCCGATTGTTCGCAATTCTTGGATACTCGAATGCGTTGAGATCTTAGCGCTTGTTGATTTGCGGTTGCGGATCCTGCGTAAGATCGTAACGGCAAGCATCAAGGCTAGTCCGCAGAAAAAGCCGATCAGTAGAGCCGTGGTGCGCGTCATTTTGTTACTCCTTAGCTATAAGTTTTCGACATTGTAAAGCGCTCGAGTTTATTTCTCAATCTCGGTTTTTACATTAGCGCGGCATTTCAAATCTATTGAACGGTTGCCCTGTTTTTGAGATCTGCGTGTATTGAAACACAACCCCTGTGATGCTCAGCACGAACCAGCCGAACACAAGTACGTATAACTGATATCCGCTCATTTCGAATAGGTGATCTATGCGGATGGGAAAAGACGATCCGATAAGCCAAGTGGCGATACCAGCGACACTATACCAAGCCCCACTAAACGCAGTGGAGAGAATGATCATGGCCTTTTGGAAGACCAGCGCACAGATACCGCCGGTTAAAGCCAGAATCAGCAGAACAGCGAAGGAAGGCTGGCTGGCTATCAAACCGTAGAGCACGGCACCCAGAACTCCGCCCAGAAGTGTGCCCATAAAAAAAACACCGACGAAGTAGAGCATGACCAACAAGAGCGCTCCGAAAATCCCTCCGCTGATTCCCGCTAAGAGCGCAATCCATTCTTGTTGTGAAAACGCAAAGCTCAAATGACTGGCAAGGGCTCCAAAAACCAAGAATCCGGTTATGCCGAGAATAACCTTAAAGAGGCGATAGCCAAAGAAACACTGGACGGCACCCGTGACAATACTCAGCCCGATCATGAGGGGTGTAATCGTTTGTGTAAAGAACATATCGGTCTCTTTTCAGCGATACGCCAAGCGCAAAGGCAACATGCGTAATCTGTCTATCCGCTTGGACGTGTTAAGGGGTTAATCCTGAGGCCAACGTTCACTGACAGCCTCAATCCAAGTACGGGCAATAAGCTCATGCCCTTGTGGTAACGGGTGAATCCCATCCCACATCCACTGTGCATCTGATGTTGCACGGGCGGCTTCGTCGAAGAGCTCTTGCGTTCTAATATGGACTGCCTGGTACTCTTTGGCAAGGCGTTCAATCTCT
>CAZSUM010000326.1:0-3054 GCA_964610015.1 uncultured Lentisphaeraceae bacterium | reverse complement strand
CCCTATGGGATGCTAGTGGTTTTTTTTCAAACGGGCAGGAGCAGATGGTCGAGTCGATTGTTGTTTACGCGCGTACCTATCCGATCTTCCGCGGTTCTCTGTGTAGACGAACGTGCGTCTACACATCCATACGGTTTAACTTTACCAGTCAGATACTTACTAACTTTACGTCTTATAAGGACAACCGTCAAGACAGTGACTTAAAAAATGCGCGCCGATCTAGTCACGAATCCTGACTCCTCGCTTGGCGACTTAACACAACCGCACTGCTCTGACTGACGCTGTATTTCGCACGTCGTCAAAAAACGTAGCTTGTACGTCCTGTTTGGTTGCGGCTAGATCTTACAGTGTGACTTTGCGTAGGCTTCCGGTGAGAGCGGAGAGGACGTTTTCTTCGGTAATGATGCCGAGGACTTGGTCGCCTTCTGCAATACGGACCATGACCATGGGTTCGCGCAGTTGACGCATGAAAGGCAGGACGTTGTCAGCGCACTCTTTGGCATTCACAAAACAGGGGGGCTGCATGCAGTCGCGCACGCGCGTTTGTTCAAGGTGGGGCGTATGCGTGAGGACATCCAGTACATTCAGGATGCCGACACAGGTGGTGCCATCGTGACTAAAGACGGGCAGGCGCACATGGCCAGAGTTGCGAACCAGTTTATAGCAAGAGTCTAGCGTGGCATTTTCATCGGTTTTGGTGACGCGGGCCAGAGGCGTCATCACCTGTTCGGCAGTGTAAGCTTGAAGCGTTAGGACGCGATTGATCATCAGTCGTTCAAACGCGGTGATTCGTGAACCCTCCTTGGCATCGCTGACGACGTTTTGAATATATTCGCGTGTCATCAAGAAGCGTTGCCCAGCCCCTTTGCGGTTTTCTGGGGCGAGCCATTGTGTGAGCCAAAGCACCAGACTTGTCAAAGGATTTAGGAGGCGGTCGATAACGTAAAAGGGGCGGATGGCGAGAAGCGTCCGTCGCAGAGGGCGGGTTGTAAAAAACATCTTGGGAAGATATTCGCAAAAGAAGAGCATCATGAAGGCCATGCCAATGGCCCACAGCGTTTGACCGATCCGGTTCTCGGGGAGATAAATCTGCGCTAAACTGGCAGAGAGCGTGGAGATCATGACGTTGACCAGATTGTTACCGACGAGAATTGTGGCTAGGCAACGCTGCAGGTTTGAAAGATAGCTATGGAGGCGAATGGCAGGACGCAGGCCAGCGCGTACCAAGTGCATCAGCCGAGCATGATTGATTGATAGCAGGCCGATTTCCGTTCCGGAAAAGAAGCCTGAAGCGGCGAAACAGAAGAGAATCATGAGGATTTGGGCTTGTGCGTTCATTGCAATTCGCCCTCTCCTGCGTTGTCGTAAAGTAGATCATCGCCTTCAGATAATTCATCGGATTCCTCATCAGGACGCTGCAAGACTTCAAGTTGCACGATCTCAATGCGTCGTTTGCGCAGTCTACGAATGGTTACGCGGCATCCTTGTGCTTCGACTTGCTGTCCGGTTTGTGGCAGATATCCTGCATGGAAGGTGACCCATCCGGCGATACGGTCGGCATCGTCAGCATCCAGTTCCAGATCCAACTGGTGGTTGATTTCGTCGAGGCTGACTGTTCCCTCCATCAACCACGTGTCATTTTGCAACGCTCGGATAGAGGCTTCTTTTTCTGCGCCGACTTTTGGAACCGGTGCGGTGATGAGTTCAAGAATATCACCACGGGTGATGAGGCCGGCTGTGCCGCCATATTCATCCAGAACACAGGCAATATGTTTACCACTGCGTTGAAAAGTCACCAGTAGATCATCGAGGGTCACATTTTCCGGTACAAACAAAGCGGGACGTGTAGCTTTGCGGGCGTCATGTGCGGGGTCCAGTAAGAACTGAACAGCATCGAGAAAGCCTTCAATTGCGTCAGGGGTGCGGACGTAAACGGGCAGATGGCGGAAATGGGCCTTGCGAACAGTTTCAATCTGCTGTTCCAAAGGGGTGTCGAGATCCAGTCCGAGCATATCTACACGCGGGGTCATTTCGTCGCTAGCCATTAATTCAGAAAGGCGCATGATGCCATCCACCATAGAGGCCTCTTCAGGGTCGAGCAGACCTTGCTCTTCGCTGACTTCAACAACGGTCAAAAGTTCATCATTAGACAGCGCGCGACGTTCACGGCGCAAGGCTTTCTTAAAGACACTCGAACCCGCGTGTAGTACGAGATTGAAAGGACGTAACAGCCAGAGCCAGAAGAGCAAAAATCGGCTACAAGGTTGAGCCAGGCGTTCTGCATGGTTGATTGCGATGCGCTTAGGGGTGACCTCTCCGAAAAGCAACAGCAATACAGTGATGAGCGGGATGGCGATGACTTCACCCCAACGAGGGGTTAAGCTCGCTACGAGCATATAGCCCAAACTGGCGATGGTGAAGTTAACCAGCGAGTTTCCAATCAACAGGGTTGAGAGGATCAAAGCGGGATTGGCAAGCAAACGTTCCAAGCGCAGTCCTACCACTGCATTACGATTGCGGATGCGCTGCACCTGAATCGGGGAAAGCGAGAACAAAACGGTTTCAGAACCGGAAAAAAGCGCTGATAGCACAAACAGGATGATCAGCAAAAGCGTAAATAGAATGAATAGAAAGGCGCTCATGGTGAGGAAACGTCATGGACAGACAGTCGGGTTCGGTGCCCACTGTTCAACGTTTCGATCTCCATTTCGCGGATCATCCAGCGGTCATCCATTTTTTTGACGCGCTGCACCCACATTTTGCGTACAGGGTTGCCTTGCGGATCCAATTGTTCAGCCTGCATCACGCAGCGTAGTTGGCGGTCCACCCAGACACGCACTGCGGAACAGCCGGGAATCGGTTCAGGCGGTACGGTGACCAAAATATCACAGTCGCGCCCATTACGACTCTGGCCGCGTGGGGTGTCGGCAAAACGTACCTCACGCCACCAGAGAAAATCGAGTGATAAGTCGAGCCAAGTCATATCGGTACCGCGGATACGTCCCGCATAGGACGGGGCTGCTACGGGCTTTTGTTCTGGCCCGCTGAAGAGGC
>CAZSUM010000325.1:0-3080 GCA_964610015.1 uncultured Lentisphaeraceae bacterium | reverse complement strand
TTAAGCAGATACCATTCGCACGGCGCTGTAAACCCGAGCCCTTCAGCATACGTACGTCCACCCACCCGCAAGGGTTGTTTCGCACTAACAGCATCTGATGGCGTACCAAACGTAGTCTCCAATCCTGAAAGCCAAACCCGCTTCCAGTTTAACCCCTCCAAAGCCACAGGAAACTGCTTCTCCGGCATCGTAAACCGTGCGTTCAACCAATTCGCGCACTCCCCCCCTTGCGTCCCCTTCTCCAAGGGATCGACACAGAGCAACACCTCTTTAAACTCCGCAAGATCCACAGAAACTGGAAGCGCCTGCTCACCCCGACGGATCGGCACACTCTGCCACAACAGTCGCCCATCGCCAATCACCTGAAAGACTACCCGCTTCTCTGGGTGTAGACTGGTATCATCCACCCCCACCTCAGCCTCAAACCGAGTAGCCCCATGCAACGCAATATAGAGCTCCGACGACGCACATGTCGCCATCCCATTGGTGTAGACACACCCGGCAACACGCATCCGACTCCCCGTCAGATTAAAATTCCTAGCCGCCTCTTTACTCGCCTGCTTTGTTTTGGATATATCGAGTTCAACAAGAGAGACCTCCTTGCCACACGTGCTCATGACCGCCAGTAGCACCATACATCCAATTAGCGAGTTCACCTTGTTCCCCATACCAAATCCCCCTTCACCCCATTCATGCAAGCCTCGCCAACACCTCTTCCATACCGTGTTCGACGTGCTTACTGGCCTCTTTTCTGAATGTTAAGTTTATCACACCCGTCCCTGATGCGACAACCGCTGCTCCTACCCAATTAAATCGCAGGTCCCTATTCCGTCCGCGACGCTAGACAAGCCGTACGATGCGGATGCCTTCGCAATCGCTTCACTTTTGGGCTTTGTCAAGGGCAAGCGGTACACGCCATTGACTGCCCATCATCTTCTTTATGCGTGCCGCCCATTCAGGCTTAGCCTGTTCAGGGGTTGCCGCTGGCCGTGGCGAATAATGATCGTGTAGTTTAAGAGAGAACAGCGCCTCGTTGGCATTTAGTTTGACCATCACATAGCCGATATCCCCCCAATGTCCGGTGGATGGTAAACAGAGTGTTTCAACACCCTCACTTGTACTTTTGTTCCAAGTGTGGTGATGGCCAAAGATATACCCCTTACAGGCGGGTGAAGCCGCAAGCAACCCCCCGATATCCGTTTCCTTGATGGGATGATGCGCGCCCACAAAAACCGGTTTTTGACGTCCGCTCAACTGTGCTTGCAACCACGTACGTTGTGCCTCATCCATCCCGCCATTCACGGGACCCTCCAGACACGAATCAAGCAGAATAAAGTCCGCATATGGGGTTTCGATCAGCGACACCAAGCGCCCGGGAACACATGGTTTTTCTTTTGCACACTCTGGAAAAACCGAGAGAAAAGCAGCACGACGATCGTGATTGCCCATCGCAGCATACCAGCGAATTCCAGCCGCCTCCAGAGGCGCAACCATCGTCTTCATTAACTGATAATCTTTTGGATCGCCATGGTTAAAAGACAAATCGCCATAGAACAACACATGGGCCGGACGCGGATTACAAGCCAACACCTCATCAATACAACGCGCAAGCCCCGCACGTTGATGCGGATTATCCGGTCTGGTCGTGAGATGAGTGTCCGCAAAAAGCGCGACCAGATTTGGATCAAGAGGAACCTTGGCTTCACAACTCAGTGCCCCCCCCATGAGTATTAGTGCTACACTTAAGAAATCTCTACGTGTCATGATCCCCTTCATCTCGTCCTCCTTTAGGTTTATGTGCGTTTGCTCGCACCTCATTTGCACCGTGACTCACAATCGATGAGCCGCCAAGACCTCTTCATAGACAGCCAATGTTTTGTCAACCATCTGTTCGAGTGAAAACCGCTCTTGCGCATCCTCACTCAGTCCAGTTAGCGTGTTCTGCGACGCCTGTACCAAACACTCCGCAAGCTGCGTTACATTCCCCGGCTCAAACAACCAGCCATTAACTCCCTCGCGCACAATATCAAGCGCCCCGCCAAAGCGAGAGGCAATCACAGGACACCCAATGGCCAGCGCCTCAACCATGGATCGTCCAAAAGCTTCGGGCTTGGATTGATTGCCAGACACCAAAACATTACCACACGCATAAATCTCAGCCATCTGACTCTGGCTCCCCGTAAAGACCACCTGTTGCTCAAGTCCCAACTGACGCACCTGTTCCTGTAGCTTTTTGGCATACTCTGCCCGCGCAGGTTCAGCACCGCCAACGATCACTGTCTTGATATTCGGGAGCTGTTTACGAACTGCTGCCGTAGCATTAATCAATACATCAAAGCCCTTCAGATGCGTGAGCCGCCCCACCCCCAACACCACAAACCGTTTGCTTAACCCGAACTGCTGACGAAAATCGGCCATGAACCTCACGTCCGCCCGTGACCGATCAAAGCGCTGCGGATCTATCCCGCGCGGAATCAGCCTGATCTTCTCACTAGGCGTCCCATAATGCTCTTGGATATAGGTGCTCACGGCTGTACTTGGACAGATCACGCGTTCACCCGTGGTCATGATCCGACTGTACGCGCCCACGCTGTTGAAGCCATGCACGGTTGAAACAACGGGAATCTTGACTGTGCGATTAGCCACGTGCACCAGCCATCCCGGCACGCGACTCCGAAAGTGAATCAGATCCGGATGGAGCTTTGTGATCACCCGACTCAATGCAGCAGCACGCGGCAAAGCGGTCAGCGGATTCTTCGATTTGACATCAAGCGTGACATGACGTCCACCTTCACGTTCCACTTGCGCCACCAAGCGTCCCCCGCACGAGACCACACTACTGATATGACCGCGCCGAATAAACTCGCGGTTTAACTCCACCGTGCCGCGCTCCACACCACCCTCATCAAGCGCAGGAAGCATTTGCAGAATGTGCATGGCTGTATAATAGCGTGTTGTTTTAATTCATACAACTCGGTGATTGCTTACACGCGCAAGATTTCTTACACTCTATCCCATCTTTTCACGGGGCGTTGCACAGCCTGGTAGTGCGCCAGCTTTGGGAGCTGGATGTCGGGGGT
>CAZSUM010000324.1:0-3087 GCA_964610015.1 uncultured Lentisphaeraceae bacterium | reverse complement strand
TACGGTGTCACCGCACCCAATCCTGAAATCATGACCTTAGTTCGACTTTGATTTTTTTCCTGATTCCCGCTGGTCTGTTTGCCGATCATGTGCCCCCCTACTTTACATTTGGTGCCCTCAGTTTACTGACTCACTGTTCACCCGACAAGACCGATAAATCGAGTCACCCTTGGTAGTCCTAATGCGGGCAGAACCCACAACCCTCACCCCAGCCCTCTCCCAGAGGACGAGGGAGAGGGAAACAACGTGTTTTTACGGCTGTTCATCGGCCGTAAGGCTCTAAAATAGTCGCGTCCCTTTAAGTAGGTGCGGTAGCGCAAAGCGTGAATCTTGCTGGCAAACAGACTGGGAGCACGTAGAGAGTGGCAAGCGATGTCAGGTTACCGCTTATGAGAAAATTGAGGAAGCCCAATATCACGAACCATATTTCCAGGAACAGTATTGCTCTCTATATCCTGACACCCAATCACAGCTCTGATGTTTTTGATGAACGTGACCATTCCGAAAGCCCTTGCTTTCGCTTGATATAGAGCCAGTCGCTGCAAAGCACGTTGAGATGCATATCCTTTTTCCGGCAAAGCCTGATGAAGCATCAGTGCCTTGTCCAGCAATGGTCTTAACTCTTCAAAGTTTTTTTCTTTTCTTTTTATCTGTTGCCAGAGTCCATTAAGTCTCGGTGGATAAAAAGCCAATTCATAACAATACTGAAGTTCTTCGCGTGCTGTCATTGCGGATCTTCACTCCATATTTTGAGGTCCACTTCAAGATTGGCAAGATTTTCAAGCACCATCACATCTCTATTAAATGGTGCTGGAAGACGGCTAACCGCATCCTGCACATCAGCAAACTCTATTTTTGATTGCGCGTAAAGATATTGAATATCCCCTTGATCAATTTCATCATATCGAATGAGTTTACTTGCGATCAATTCACACAAAGAACCACACTTAATAACCAAATTAATCCCTTGCCATAGAATCATTTCAGTATCAGCCGACGGCTTAGGCAGGCATAATCTCAACGATTGGATCCATTCGATATGATTGGATGTAGTTTCCTCTGACGGATTGACAGGAATTCCAGCCCGCTCTGCAGCCCGCGAAAGAGCTCCGTAATCCACATCTGAGTAGGGTGCGGCTACATCAACATCCAGGCTTGCGCGATCAGGCTGATCCAACAGAATACAAACAGCACTTCCATAAATATAGAGCATCGTTGGTTTTTCTAATTCAGCATCTAGATTTTCGAGATATCCAAGAAGTTCTCTCTTATTCATATAGAAATTGTATCAAAGAACATCTCACACATCAATGCGATCGCATAGCGCGTTGACTCATATTTCATGATACCGAAGATATTGAGTCATGAATATGTCAAATGAACGAAACGAAGATGTTCTAATGCGGGCAGAGCCCGCAACCCTTACCCCAGCCCTCTCCCAGAGGACGAGGGAGAGGGAAGCAACGTGTTTTTTATCGCTGTTCATCGGTCGTAAGACACTAAAGTCTAAATTGCGAGCCGGCTTCGCTAAGAGCTACGCCTCGCCGGGGAAGGTTTAAAGTGTACCTTGAACCAGGAAAAATGGAAACTTGGGAAGAACTATCCGCGCTGTCCGAAGGGGTGTTCAATAGAGAAAACCGAAGAGCCAAAATTGAACACTTTCTCAATCGCTTTTTCCCTTGCATTTTTAACATAAACGGCTTATGATAAATATCATATGAAATCAGTACCAAAAGAGATCAGTGCGTATTTTTCTGCATTAGGACATAAAGGCGGGGCGAAGAGCCGTCGCATCCTCTCTTCGGAGGAGGCGCACAAGATGGTGAGAATCCGAGAAGCGAGAAGGATCTTCAGGAAGTTTCATGCCCAGTGTTTCTGGTATATGCGGCCGGACCTGAAGGTCAACCTCGAGGATATACCTGAGCTGGTGCGCGGCCTCAGGCAAAACGGAGGGCGGCAAGGATTTTTTGTTGCTGCAAAATTATGCCAATAAGCGATGTCCAGATGGAATTACTTCGTTGCATTGCGGCAAATCGAAGTCCTGAGAGTTATCTGGCTGGCGCCACGGTGCTCAATCGCACTTCTGGCAGTCCCCGTTTCTCTCAGGATATTGACCTCTTTCACGATCTGGCTGATCAAGTAGCCCTCTGTGCAGATCAGGATGCGGCGACGCTGACAAAAGCTGGCTATGCAGTTGAATGGATCCTGCGCACCGGCACCTTTCATCGCGCCGTCGTGACCTTACGCGGACAACAGGTGAAAGTGGAGTGGGCGCAGGACAGTGCCTTCCGCTTCTTCCCTGTGCAAAAGGATGCGTTCTGCGGATATCGTCTGCACGATGCAGACGCGGCAACCAACAAAATCCTGGCGCTGGCGAGCAGGAGCGAGATCCGCGATTTTGTCGATGTCTTGCACTTGCATCAGACCTACTTGACGCTTGGGACGCTGGTCTGGGCTGCCTGCGGGAAAGATCCGGGCTTTACGCCGGATTTTCTGCTTGATCAGGTCAGCCGACACACGGCCTATACGCAAGTCGATGTGGAGCGACTACAATTAAAAACGCCCCTTGATCTGAAAGTGTTAAAGCGGACGTGGCTGGACGCATTAAGCGCGGCGCAGAAACTCGTGGCTTCACTTCCGACGGAAGAGATCGGCTGCTTCTATCTGAATCCGCATTTCGTACTAGTGAACCCCAATCCGTCTGCGAACGCGTTCTCATTATTGATCCGTCACTGCGGATCAGTCAGAGGTGCCTGGCCAACGGTAGTCCCCTTGTGAGAGTGGCGCAGAGTTAGAGCGAAGGTAATCCGCGCAATCCGTAGCTAAAATGCTCTTGCGCTTATTTCTGCTTCTCTCGTGTCAGGGCATCAGTTAATAGCGCCGCTGCAGAGGTTAATTGAACATGTCCGATGTACAAAAAAAAGAGGCCACACCGCGCGTGCGGTGTGGCCTCCTGATCAACACACATTCAAAGATTTATTTGCAAGCCTCTTCAACCGAAACAGCAACCGCGACGCTCGCGCCGACCATCGGGTTGTTGCCCATACCAAGGAAACCCATCATCTCGACGTGCGCCGGCACGGAGCT
>CAZSUM010000323.1:0-3094 GCA_964610015.1 uncultured Lentisphaeraceae bacterium | reverse complement strand
AAGCAATTGCGGCGGCGAGCGTTTCTGACGACGTTTCGATTTGGATCGTCTGGGCATCAGCAATCATTGCCTGAACTTTTTCATGTTCGCGTTCGGGTATGTTTTCGCTCACGTTCAAGATTCTGGTTTGTCGACTGGCCTTAAACCCAACAAGTTCATAGGGTTGCAGGGTTACGTGTAAGAGATCATCTTTCGTCTCGACAACCACATGGTCTCGCAATCGCACAACCGCTTCTGGCTGCTTGAGCTGAACAACAACGGTCATGGGATAGCGTTCACGGTTGACGGCATAGAACCAAACCTGTTGACCGTCATTGTGTTCGCGGATTACTACGGGGTCTGTTGCTCCTGGGCATGTCGTGAATCGGACTGCTGGTAGTTGTCGGAACACGTTCAAGAAATCAATCAGTTCGGGTTGTCCCACAGTATAGGCATTGCCACCATCCGAGAGATATACGGCATCCCCTTCGGCCATTGCCAGAGCATACCGTTCCAGATAGTGGCGACCTGCCGGATTAACCACGCCGCTCATCCAAGTTCGCTTGGTGCCCTCAGGATAACCGAGTGACTCGGGGGGGATCACGATTTCTGTCGCTTCGAAATAGCCAGCACCAAACAAAAATGAGTTTCCGGTCAGCGGCGAGTCAAACCCCAGCAAACGTTCTGGACAGATCAGATTGTCGCGTAGTTTCGCATCGGCTAGCGGTCCACGGTACGTATACGCTCTGCGTCCGTAGCCGCTGTTGGCCTGCACAATCTGAAGCCCCTCAATGTGTCCTAACAGGTCTGGGGCGAGTCCGGCTTCCCGCCAATTTTTGAATCCACCGAAGACATCGCTATACACCACTAGATCTGGGCGTACCTTTTGAATTTGCTGGCAAATTTCGGTATAGATTTCGGCAATTTTGCGGCATCGCCATCCGATCCATTCGGCCTTTGCATTGGCGCAGAGCCACTCGTATCGGAGCTTGAAACGGTCTGGGGACGATGAATCGACTGGCACCTTAATGTTGGTTTCCTTTTCAAACAGGCCAACGGTAAAGTCCTCATATCCCCAGTCAAGTGAATGAAAATTGTTCAACCCCGGATTGGCCCACGTCATCAGTCGCAAACTGATACCTTTGAATGCGGGAGAATCGGCGTAACGCTGCGCAAACTCCATCAGCATTCCTAGATACCAAGTTCGGTTCACTGGATGCAGGGGGCTGAACCGAGGTGAATCGCCTGGATTCTTGCTGCTCTTACCTTCTTTCGAGAGTGATTCGTTCGGACAGGGCTGAAGTTTCCGTGTTTTATCGCCAAGCCAATAGAGCTCGCGGCATTCGGGATGGAACTCGCCGACGAATCCGAGGCCGTATTTTTCGCACTTCATGAGAATGACACGGACCGAATCGAACGTGAACGGGTCGCAAAAATTAATGTTGTAGCGCGACGGAAACAGGCCCATCTGATACACAGAAACGGTTGGCACCAACATGTTTCCCCCCAACGATGCGATGGTTCTGGCCCATCGCTCAGCGCCAATAACGGTTCCTCTTGTTCCTTTATCTGGCGCTCCGTATAACGCCATGAAGTTGCTACCTTCTTCATACCAATTTGCGAAGGTCCGGCCAGTGGAGGCCTGATAGCGTGGGATCGGCAGATCGCCTATAACCTTGTAAACTCGAATCTTTGAAGCCGCAGCACCCCGACGATCGTTGTGCGCGGGAACGAACACGGCACGTAGATCCTTCGACTTGGGCCAGAACAGGACCGTGTGTGTGAGCATTTTCCTACTCAGCGAGTAGCATTCGCCAGAGTCCACTCCACCCGCTACCGGATAGGTTCCCGGAACGCCTTCGCGGATGGCGATACAGAAGGTTCTGAATGCATCGTCGGGATACTCAACTTCAAGGATGTACGGGACCTGTTCCTCCGGGATCTCAAACCGATAGGCGAACCATCCGCACTCCTTCTTTTGATGTTGGGCGCGCAAGAATCCACGATCGCCAGACTCGCGATACCTCCCCGCAGAACTCTCTTTCACCGTGGATCCGTCGAGTCCCGCATACAGAGGAGCGGTTTCTACGCAATCGATTTCCTGAACAAGCGTTTTTTGCCATTCACCACCCCGCACGACGGGCGTGGCATCGACAACCGCAACTAAGGGGAATTGGAAGTCCGGCATCGAAAATTCGCGGCCATTCACCGTCAACAGTAAACGGTAGACACCTTCTTTTTCAAAAGAAATCGCTAGGTCCTTCACTTCTGGCTCATGGCTGGGGGCGAACACGAGTTCCTGCCCCAATCCTTCATTCTGATGGACGGAGATCCTGACCCGTGTCTCCACAGGGGCACCGCCGCTTTTCACCGCAAGGTTCAGCTTTTCTCCTGTGCGAAGGATTCTCTGATTGTCTACTAACCCAACCTGGACGCCAACGTTCACAGGAGTCAATACCATCCGCTTGGTTTTCTGGAATCCGGTCCAATGCCACCTCTGTGCTCGTAGCACATGTGCCCCGGCTGTCAGCCAGAAATCTCCAACTCGTCCGCCAGATGCAGAAAACGAAGGTTCTGAATCGAAATTCACCTCCACGCCCCAAGCGTGCCCAGGGATGGACAATTGATACCAACCGGTTTCCGGCACGGATAGATCCCACTCGATGCGTCCCGTGACGGATACCCAGTTCGTGCTCGATTTGATCTGGCAGGATATTAGGTTCACGATTGACTAAAGGCTTCTAAGAACATAGTATTGTTTAGCTGTTCAGTTTAAAAGTCAAGGTAACGGGACATCCCCGCATGTAAGTAGCGTTACAACGCGAGGTAATGTGTACTCAAGTATTATAGAGAGTAAAGTGTCATCGCGTGGAATACCGCTTGCCACCGAACTATTAACACGCTTCAAGGGTGGCTCCGTTGCGAAGCAACGCCCTTCCTTTGATAACATCTGACTGTATCTAGACACTTGACGCAAAGACCGCGCAAAATTATGAAACGAGGGAATAATGAATACTGCGACGAAGCGAAGGACCGTGGTTTTCGGCGTGATGATTTTCTTGGCCGCTTTGCGGCAATGACTGTCTTGCGGCCGCACGGTATCTGCTAAGCGACG
>CAZSUM010000322.1:0-3113 GCA_964610015.1 uncultured Lentisphaeraceae bacterium | reverse complement strand
CTACTGGGTGCGCTTCACAGTCGATCAACCGTGCACGGCCACGGCATGGTTGGTGTACAACTGACCCGCGTGCGGTGACACGCGGGAGGGCATGCGGTTAATAGTAGCACTAAAGGGTTCTTAGCGTGCGCTTAAATTGACCTTGAGAACATTCTCTAAGGGTTGAATCAGGTTTTGTTAAGCAAGGCATCGATTACTTGACGGTTACACTGAGCGGGTTACGCAAGGCGTTCGCAAACGATGCGATGTAGGTGCTCCACGACTCTGACTGAACAAAATCACCCGCGCCGCTCCAGGCCGCGCCTGCATACCAGACGAGGGTGGTGCTGTTATTCAATGTGCGGAGCAGGTAAATGTTATTTGCCGGATCAGTCATCAGCGCAGCGTTTTCAGGAACGACCAGTGCTGTTGACAACGTGCTCTTGCCTTCTTGGGCGAGTTCAAAGTTTGTGAGCCACCCTTGAGTAGGATGTGTCGACAATTTTCCATTGTGTTGGCGTTGACAGGATATATCGAGACCGGGCCCGGCCAACAGTGTGGCTGACCCGTTGAGCGTGAGATGACTTTCAAAGCGTGTTAAGTGCGAACCTGCCTCGAGGCTTATGCGTCGTGTTTCGCTGACCGTGACCTCTGGCCCACAGGTCCAAGGCGCATACGTTATCTCAAAAACAGTGCGCACCGGTCCAATGGCTACTGTTTTACTTGATATCCAGTTGCCGCTAACAAAGCAGGTTCCCGTGTTGAACACCCCGAGACCCCCGCATCCTCGTCCCGTACCCACTTTGTAAAAATCGAGTCCTTCACCGTGGTCGGTGTGATACTGTTTGCTCTTATACCAAGCGTTGAGCACTGGGTGGCGCACACGTTTGCACCAGACATCAATGCCACTGGAAACAAGGCCTTCTCCAACTGGGGGCGGTTCTGAAACTTTTGGTCCATAGACGCGGTAGGCCATACGATCATTTTCCCACGCATAGTCATCCATGCGTTCAGGAACATGGCGACTGAAACAGACGGCATCTTGTTTTGCAGCGGGGATTGTCTCGCTTTCAAATACCAACAACGAACGGCTCTGTTGTGCAAGCAGATAGGTCTTAAAGAGCAATTGATCGGGTGTGCCATTGCTATCCGAATCAAAGAGTTGGTGAGGTAAAATCGTGCCATTACGAACATCAAAAACGCGTACTTTTTCAGGATCCATGTTCAGCGCGGACCAGTCGAGCGTGATTGTCTCAGCACTGCGATAAGAGGAGAGCGGGTTGGTTACGGTTACGGTTTTTCGTGTTTGATGTGTTGTGGCGACCATGTGTTTACGCAGTTCCACTGCAGCGCAGAGATAGGCCCCAACGGCATACACTTCAGTATCTTCCGCGGTATAACTGTCAACTGGACGGTCGCCGATCTGCTGGACCCATCCGAGACGCCCCTCCTGACTGATATTATGTGAAATCGCCTGCCAGGCTTTTTGTACACACGGTAGATATTCAGTGGAGTCGAGGATGTTGTTGTTGATGCCCCAGAGCAGGCCAAAGGTGAAGAATGAGGTGCCACTCATTTCCTGCAAGTCGGGATCTTTAGGGTCAGCCAAGCTGGGATGCCAAGCGCCATCAGGCTGTTGAGCGTTCTTAATTGCCGCAGCCATTTCTTTAAAAAGGTTCAGATAAAACCCGCGTGTAGGCCACGTTTCAGGCAAGTCACGCAGGATAAAGGGTAGGGAGCCAAAGACCCATCCATTTCCGCGACACCAATAAACGTGCTGACCATTTTTTGTGCGCCGGTCGAAGTAGCGCGAATCACGGAAAAAGAAGTGGTCCTGCTGATTGTAGAGAAAATCGGTGGTGGCTTGATACTCTTGATCCATGAATGCGAGATAGCGTATATCGCCCGTGAATCCATACAGCCTGATGAGTGCGGTGGGGGACATAAAGAGGGCATCACACCAGCTCCAGCGTTTCTGATTGTCCCGTTTACTGAAATCCAGTAACCCTTGGTGCGGGTTGGTGAGAATGTAATCGTAGGTTTGGCGGATTGACGCAGCGTAAGTGGGGTTGTTGTCAAACGCAGCCATTTCCAACCAGCTCTGTGCAATGCAATGGTCATCCGCATGGTAGGTCCGAGGAAGCAACCGCCAAGCGTGGGTTTTGCCCAATGTGCGAACCTGATCAAGATAAGGAAGGGTGGGGTCTGAAAGACCCAGTGTTGTGAGGCCGATGTAAAAAGCGCCATAGGTCCAGTCCAAAGGCGAGTGACCTTTAGGATGTGCGATCATCCAGTTGGCAACGAGTTGCGCTTGACGATCAATTTTTTCCAGTGTCCAGTTCGCTGAAACGTTTTGTTGGTTCGACTGACCGAACCCCGCAGTTGTGATGGTCAGCGACGTCAGTACGAAAAAAAACCATGTGCGAGTCATAGAATCTCCGTGGATATGCGCTTGTTTGAAGAAGTAACAGATTAAAAATTGAGAATATACTTCAAACAAGGGGGGTTCAAGTGAAAACAGAAATTTTAGAGGGATGTTTTTTCTCGGCGCTGATTCAAAAAAAGGGCATTTCATCCGAGCCGTCTCTTTTGATATAGTACCCCAACAAAGGAGAAAGAGATGACCGATGGCTTTCAGATTGTCGTTTGCGGTAGCCTTGTGCCTGATCCGCTCCAAACCCTTGATCCAGTCTCAACCCCGCAGGGGCCAGGACTAAAAAATGAGGCCATGTTGCCTTCAGTGCTTGACCCATGGGCGGCTCATGCGCTTTACGAAGCCGCGAACCTTGCTAAGCAGGTTCCGGGGAGTAAAGTTTGGCTGGTGAGTTTAGGGCCTCGGGCTAAGTTGCAGCAGCTGATGATGACTGTTGCGCAGAAGGTGCCGTTTGAGCTCATTGCACTTGATGGCAGTGCCAGCGGGTTTACGGATGCGCATCATGTGGCCGAAGCCTTGGCACAAGCGATTAGTGCAATACCCGGATTGGACAAAGGGCGATTGTTGCTTTTTGGTGGCTGTGCCTCGGCATCACGAGATGCGAGTGTGACGTTGAGTCTGGTTGGCGAACGGCTAGGCATCAGCGACCAATTTGCTGGCGTTGATGAGATTAACGTGCAGGCCGATGGGAGCTTCCATG
>CAZSUM010000321.1:0-3161 GCA_964610015.1 uncultured Lentisphaeraceae bacterium | reverse complement strand
AAGTCGGCGATGGCGAACGCGCGGAACAACGCAAACCTCGATGTGGATACGCTCAAGATTAAAATGTGCGTGTTCGACGAAGGTGAGCGTCTGCGCAGGTTCTGGCCGCGTGCCCGCGGGAGCGCGAGCCCGATCGCCAAGAGACTGTGTCATTGCAAGGTTGTCCTGACCGACGGTCAGTGAGGGCCGGCGGCTTTTCAAAAGGAGCAAGACGTTGGGACAGAAAGTAAATCCGATTGGTTTCAGGCTCGCGGTCGACAAACAGTGGCGTAGCCGTTGGTTTGCCAACAAAAAGCAGTTCGGTGAACTGCTCGCAGAAGACCTGATGATTCGTGAAATGGTTAAGAAACGCCTCGAGAGCGCAGCGATCACCAAGATCCTGATCGAGCGTTATGCTAACCGTGTCCGGATTAACCTGTTCACCGCCCGTCCGGGTGTTGTGATCGGTCGTAAGGGACAGGATGTTGATAAGATCCGTCAGGATCTTTCCAAGAAAACAGGCAAAGAAATCTATCTCGAGATCCACGAAGTGCGTGATCCCGATGCCAACGCACAGTTGGTAGCGGAAAACATTGCGCAGCAAGTGGAACGCCGTGTGGCGCTTAAGCGTGCCATGAAGCGTGCAGAGAAGGTTGCCATGGATATGGGTGTCGACGGGATTAAAATCCGTTGCAGTGGCCGTATCAATGGTGCTGAAATTTCACGCGTTGAGTGGAGCAAGCAAGGTAAAGTTCCGTTGCACACGTTGCGCGCGAATATTGATTATGGCTTTGCCGAAGCACATACGACTGCGGGACTGATCGGCGTGAAGGTCTGGATCTGCAAGAAAGATGATTTCCAGCCGGTGCGGGCGGCCGGTGGACAGAGGAGGAGAAAAGATGCCTCTCATGCCTAAGCGGGTGAAACACCGCAAGCAATCTAAGGGAAATCGTGCAGGCCGCGCCACGTCTGGCGCAGAACTCGCCTATGGTGAGTTTGGCCTCAAAGCGATAGGACGTGGTTGGCTGACCAATACACAGATTGAAGCCTGTCGTGTTGTGATCAACCGCGAAATGAAGCGTAAAGGTAAGCTGTGGATCCGTGTGTTTCCTGACAAGCCAGTCACGCGTAAGCCGATCGAAGTGCGTATGGGTAGTGGTAAAGGTAACCCTGAGTTGTGGGTTGCGGTCATTCTCCCTGGCAAGATGCTCTTCGAAATCGGTGGTGTGCCTGACTCAGTGGCTCGCGAGTGTTTGCGCCTCGCTGATACGAAAATCGGCATCCGGTCGCAACTGGTGTCACGTCACGCAACGGGAGTCTAGCTGAACCATGAAAACTAGAGATTTGAGAGAACTGGGTGCCGCGGAACTCGACCAGAAGATCCGCGAGATGTCGCAGGAGTTGAATGACCTGCGGTTGCGGCACAATTCTGGTATCGGGGTCGAAAAGCCGGTACGGATGCGCCTGATGCGGCAGGAAGTAGCGCGCATGAAGACGATTCAAACTGAGCGGGAGGCTAAGTAACATGGCCGAAACAATTGAAAAACGCGGTAGCCGCAAGCTCCGCAAGGGCAAAGTGATCAGCAAGAGCGGGATTAAGTCCGTCATCGTGCAAAGCGAGTGGCGTGAACGGCATCCGCTGTATGGCAAAGTCATCCGCAAGTTCAAGAAGTTCCATGCGCATGACGAGTCGAATCAGGCGCAGGTTGGCGATGATGTCACCATTATGGAGACACGTCCGCTGAGCGCAACCAAACGCTGGCGCGTAGTCACGCCGGAGGAAAAGCAATGATTCAGGAACAGACGCAATTGGTAGTTGCTGATAATACCGGAGCGAAACGTGCCATGTGTTTCCGCGTGCTCGGACAGCGTAAACGTTACGCCCACTTAGGTGACGTGATTCGCGTGGCGATCAAGGAAGCAGCCCCTACGGGTGCAGTCAAACGGGGGCAGGTTTGTACAGCGATTGTTGTGCGGACAGGTCAGCCGATTCGGCGGCCAGATGGCTCAATTGTTCGTTTTGACCAGAACGCTTGCGTGATTGTCGACAACAAAATGAACCCCATTGGTTCACGTATTTTCGGGCCTGTTGCACGCGAACTGCGCGACAGGAACTACATGAAAATTATTTCGCTGGCACCGGAAGTTGTCTGAGTTAGCGAGCGACTGTAACGCCGATGATGGATGCCGAACATTAGGTTCAGTAACGTCAAAACGGTTACAAGTTAGGAAACAGCATGAGTGTTGCTAGAATCAAGAAAAACGATACGGTGATCGCCATTAAAGGCGAGTCAGCCGGAAAGACAGGCAAGGTGCTACACGTGATGGCCGATAAGGGCGTTGCGGTAGTCGAGGGCCTGAACATGGTGAAAAAGGCTATCCGCCGTTCCCAGACAGCCCCGGAAGGCGGCTTTGTGGATCGCGAGGCGCCGATTCAGTTGTCGAACCTGATGCCGTATGACCCAGACCTGAAAAAGGGCGTCCGTATTAGCCGGGTACGTGAAGGCGACAAAATGGTACGCAAATCCAAAGCTTCAGGCAAGGTTCTGGACTAAGGGGGCGATATGGCCAATTTTAAAGAAAAATTCAAGAATGAGTTGGCGGTGCAGCTTCAGGAGAAGCTCGGCGTCAAAAACAAGATGCTGGTGCCCCACCTGCAGAAGGTTGTGCTCAATATGGCCTTCGGTATCGTCGAGAAAGACGTTCAGAAGACCATTATCGAAGACCTTACCAAGCTTGCTGGGCAGCGCCCAGTGCTGTGTAAGGCTCGCAAGAGCATTTCCAACTTCAAGTTGCGTGAAGGCATGGTGATTGCAGCCAAGGTCACGTTGCGTGCGGAACGTATGTACGATTTCATGGAACGTCTGGTCAACAGCGCGCTTCCTCGTATTCGCGACTTCCGTGGCGTTCCGAACCGTGGGTTCGATGGCCATGGTAATTACACGCTCGGGCTCAAAGAGCATACGATCTTCCCTGAGATGGTCGATAGTGGGACATCGGGCGCTGATGTCGGAATGGACATTACGTTCGTTTCCTCAGCTAAAGACAAGAACGAAGCGCGCGAACTGCTCGCAATTCTTGGAATGCCGTTCGCCGGCAAATAAGGAGGATTCCCAAAATGGCCAAAACCTGTTTAATGGAAAAAGCCAACCGTAAGCCGAAGTTTTCGTCGCGCAAGTATT
>CAZSUM010000320.1:0-3229 GCA_964610015.1 uncultured Lentisphaeraceae bacterium | reverse complement strand
TGATCATTGCGACTGCGCCCCGTATGAATCTTACGTCCTAATTCACCCAAGCGCTCGGTCAATCGGCGTTCAACCGCCAAATGCACATCCTGATCCGCTTCGCTGATGGAAAAATGGCCCGCTTTAACCTCACGCATGAGTTCCACTAAAGCGGAGACCACCTGGTTGCGTTCACTTGTCGTCAAAATAGGGGGTTGCACGCGCATTTTAGAAAGCATGGTCACATGCGCGGCTGTTCCAAGACAGTCCCAAACAGCCAACGCGAGATCAAGCTCAGGATCTTTACCGACCGTGAAGGCCAACACATCCGGATGGATCTTCCCCACAATCGTTTTTTGTCCTTCAGCCGACTTTTTCATCGCACCTCAATCGTCATTTACACGCTACTTCGGGGCGCCTGCTTCATTTGCATTTCGCTGACGTAGCACTCCCCTCTCACTGCGCAACTCCAATTCGCGCCGCATCGCTTCAGCCTCAAGCAACATTTTAGAGAGCGTTCCTTTTGGTTCACCCGCCGATAATCCACGCAAAAAAGCAGCATACGCTTCAGCTACAGCTAGAAGCATACCATCACGCCCCACCGCACCAAGTTCCACCCATCTGGCTTGCCTGACAGCGCGTTGTCGCACCTCAAGCGAATCTGCACACATGACCGCCTCTTGAAACGTGATAGAGGTCTGGTTATTTCCAAACGTTGTACCATAAAATGTGGGGTAAAGCAACAACAGGGAACGGAAACGGCTTAGGATACCAGCCGTGGTCAAGCCAGGCTTAACCACCGTCGCCCTTAACCCCACAAACCAGCGGTCAAGCGCGGTATCAAAGGCCGTTGCGTCGGAGGTCCCTGTCAGTAACAGCGCTCCCATCTCTGGCCGCCACTTCTCGCCCTTGGCTGCGTTGCGCAACAAGATTTCAAATGGATTTCCTTCTGGACGCTTCTCAAGAAACCAACTTGCCAACACTGCTGTCACCGCCGGTTCCTGCGTCGTCGCCACGCTCTCAGCCGCAAAGAGCGCTATCGCGGGTGGCAGACAAGCCCGTGACCAAAGTGCTAACGTACGATCAATATCCGCCTGACGTGTTTCGCGTCCCGTATACCGCACCACCCCGTTAATCAGCCAAAGGGGGACATCCTGCATTTCGCCTTCCCGTCCTCCTTCTGTCACCATCCAAGCCCGCAGCAAAGCGATGCAGACCGCACGCCGAAACGCTTCAAGATCAGCCGTCTCAGGATTTGGCAACTCGATCCGCTCATTGACGCTCCCTTCAGGGCTCACCACACGCGAGCTCAACACTCGCGTATCCTGCTCCTGACGCTCGCCAAGCACAACGTCAAGCGGACAAAGCGGCGAACCTAACTTCAGGTGAGTGGCACGCATCAGCTCTTCTCGCGTGCGGTCCACAAAGATCAAGACCGGCCCACGGTAGTTTCTCGATGCAAACGGTGCACGGATAACCACGGCACCATCATGTGAGCTCATCTGCAAGGTCGATCGCCGCATCCCCATGGGCACCCCTTGCGATAACCCGAATGGTACAGAAGCGACCACGCCAACCAAGAGCAGACACACGCCAGCCGACCGTAACACCCCCCCTCTACAAAACCACGTTACAGCACAGCGTTTCATTTTCTGAGACTTTCTCTTCTCATCCACGCCTGATTCCTTAAATAAAACCCGCACCCTAAACCGCATCTTCTGACTGTGACCCTTTTTTCAAAAAAGGTGCTTGGACTCACCCTTCAGATGCTTGATTCGACTGTGGCATTATGTAATAGTATTGGGCGTTTTACAACGGAAGGTTTAAAGATGATTTTTGATGCCCGTGGTTCGATCACAGACACTTTGGATCGGACTGCCTTGCGTTTGAGTGTGTTTAAAACGCTGGCTTCGTTTGCTGATCGACAACGCGTACTGGTGATTCCACCTGACTTCACCCGTTTTCACTCACAGGCAGGCCTATTGACACATTTCGTGTGGGAGTATTTTGGTGACCGCCTAAAAGCCGTCTTGCCAGCACTCGGCACCCATTCCCCCATGACCCCCACTCAGATCCATGAGATGTTTGGCGATATGCCGCTGGATCTTTTTAAGCCACACGACTGGCGCCATGATGTGGTGACCCTGGGGAGCGTACCCCCCGATTACGTGAGCGAGATCACTGAGGGGAAATTGGACTTTGACTGGCCGGTACAAGTGAACCGTCTGCTTGTTGAAGGCGCATTCGATCTCATTCTCTCGATTGGTCAAGTTGTGCCTCATGAAGTGATCGGCATGGCCAACTACAACAAGAACCTCTTTGTTGGTACTGGTGGTGCAATTGCCATTAACCGCAGTCACTTCGTTGGTGCCGTCTATGGCATGGAACGCATTATGGGACGGGCCGACACGCCCGTGCGTAAACTTTTTAACTACGGATCAACCCACTTTGGACATCTCATTCCACAGGTTGTTTACCTGCAAACTGTCGTAGGACGCACCGAAACGGGTGGCATGGCCGTACGCGGACTATTCTGCGGTGATGATATTGAAGTTTTCAACCGTGCCGCAGCACTCTCGCTCGAAGTCAACTTTGAGATGGTCGCCAAGCCCTTCAAGAAATGCGTGGTTTATCTAGACCCCTCAGAATTCAAAAGTACTTGGCTCGGAAACAAGGCGATTTATCGCACGCGAATGGCCATGGCTGACAACGGAGAGCTCCTAATTCTTGCGCCCGGTGTCAAAGAGTTTGGCGAGGACGCACAAATCGACGCTCTGATCCGCAAATACGGTTATTTTGGAACCCCTAAAACGTTGGACGCTGTCAAGGCTAATGCGGATCTGCAGGAAAATCTCGGGGCAGCGGCCCATCTGATTCACGGATCGTCCGAAGGCCGATTTACCATCACCTACGCACCCGGTCATCTGACGCGCGAAGACATTGAAGGCGCCGGTTTCCTTTATGAGGACCTTCATGAGGCAACCGCACGCTACAATCCCAAAACAATGAAAGACGGCATCAACGTGATGCCAGACGGCGAAGAGATTTTTTATATCAGCAATCCTGCTATTGGTCTCTGGTCAATACGGGAGCGATTTACGGTATAATGTATAACCCTGTTCCACATGTAAACAAGGAGTCCATGATGTCTATTCCCTTTAAAATTGATTTAACTGGCCAAGTCGCGGTTGTAACTGGCGGCGGCGGTGTGCTGTGCGGTTCAATGGCAAAGGCGCTCGCTGCTTGCGGC
>CAZSUM010000319.1:0-3232 GCA_964610015.1 uncultured Lentisphaeraceae bacterium | reverse complement strand
GCTTTATCAGACTCCCGGCGTCCATGCGTTTGGCACAGTGAACGTAGCCGCGAACACGACAACGATCCTAGACGGCGATTTGGATGCAGTCACGTATTGGCAAGATAACACGGGACCATCGACGGCAACGTTTGTTCTACGGGGTGGAACTTGGTATGCCGAGAAGTGGCACGGCAGCTATTACTGCTATGCGAATTTCCGCATGGAAGGGGGCGTCTATGTAGCCTCGACGAACGGCTGGACAACCTCGTTTGTGAGTAACCCGAGCAACACGTTCACCATGGCGGGCGGGACCCTCATCGTTCCCTACGATGTGACCTATGGTCTTCGCTTAGGAAATCAAAACTCCTCTGCGCAATCGACCTCCTATAATTTCTTCGGTAGCCAGACCGGGGGCGACATCGTGTCATACAGTAAGAGTAATGTTAACATCGGTGGCTTATCAACAAGCAAAATAATGCGCTATGATCATAGCGGTGGCAGTTTCCGTGTGATGAACGATAAGCATCTTTCGATCGGAGCGGGTACGAACGGAACGAGCTCCTCAACGTACACCCTCTCAGGAACAGGACTCTTGTCGGTGTCCTACGTTCTTTACGGCCAACAAGCACATCCTGATGCTCAGCAGATTTTTGCGTTTAAGGGCGGCACCTTGGTGGTCCGCGAATACCAAGCCGCTAATCTGCGGCCTGCCCTCGGCGAGAATTATGGCACGCTGTTCAACGAAGGCGGCACCTTGGCTCCGGGCGACATCGGCACGCCGGGGAGGACCACGGTAGTGGGTAGCTACACGAGCGCACCAAATGCGGTGCTCGCCATCGACATTGGTGGCACGTCGCAGGGTAACGCGTTCACGAACGCGATGAGTTACTACGATACCATCCAAATCACGTCAAATGCCGTGTTGGCGGGCGAACTCCGCGTCTCCACACTTAACGGATTCTTTCCAGAGGTGGAGAATACCTTTGATGTCCTGACCTGCAACACCGCAGGTACGACTCTTTCTGGCGAGTTCTCCAATGTTCAGGATGGCAAGATCTGGACCGAAAACGGATTTGGCCAATTGGCTGTGGCAATTGACACAGCCAACCGACGCGTCAGACTTAGCGGATTCACGCTCAATCAGTGGGCTGGAACAACTGGAGGCGCGTGGGACGACACAGGCGCGTGGAGTATCACCAACCCCGCCACAGCGGCGTTCGGTGCCTACTTTGGGTCAACCTTGGCATCAGACGGAACCGTGACGGTCGACACGTCGCGCACACTGCGCGGACTGGCCTTCAACAACGCGGCATCCTATACCCTGTCGGGCGCTGGCGTGTTGACGTTAGCCTCCGGCGACGCATACGGAATGCCACGTATCCAGTCGCTACAGGGTAGCCACACGGTGAGTACAGCACTCGTACTGGAGGATGCGCTGACCGTCGACGTGGCAGGCGCGACTGACACGCTGACGCTGTCTGGCACGCTCACTGGTAACAAGGCGCTGACCAAAACAGGCGCGGGCACGCTGGCGCTTTCCGGCAACGCCGCACTAGACGCAGTCACCGTCTCAGGCGGTACCCTCCTGCAGGCGGGAGGGACCTCGGTGTTCGAGTCTCTGACAGTAGGCGCAAGCACGACGTATAGTTTCCACTCACAGATGCTGACGCTCTCCAATGGCCTGTCCATCGCGACAAGCGGCACATTCAACTTCCAGAGCTACGGCGCGGGGACCCTGCGCCTAGGGCGCGGCACACTTGGCGGTGCCATCGACACAACCACAGAGTTCTGGGAGGCTGTCGCGAACGAACGTATCACCGTCAAGGGACAACCCGTGTTAGACACCTCGGTCTTTATACTGAAAGAAGAAGAGCTCAGCGGCGTGTGGTATGTCACGGTCACGCTCAAGAGCTACGGCACCCTGCTCAAGCTCCGATAACCCCGGGAAGACTGATCCCGTAACAGAAGCAAAGCGCGGGACAGACACCCATAAAAGAGGGAGTGGTTGCGAATGCAACCACTCCCTCTGTCTACCAAAGCTTTTCTTCAGCTAGAACCGGCAATTCACAATCGGAACGCAGGGATAGTCATTATTTGCGATAATGTTGATTACCCCGAGTTGGAAGCCTAAGCTCGTGTCGCTCGCATAGTTGAAGACACCGATCTGGACACCATGGTCGAGGTCTTCAACTTGGTTCCAGAAGCCAATCTGCCAGGCATCCTTTGCCTGCGCCTGAACCACGTTAACGAACCCCACCTGCAAGCCTGTGAAGGAGCCGTCCACCACATTGACCAGTCCGCCCACTTGTAACGCGGAGGTGTCATTATTTACTACGTTCACCAACCCGCCAATCTGCAACCCCGAGTAGGAACCTTCCACCACATTCACCAGCCCGCCCACAGTCAACGCAATCGGAACGTCACCGTCTACAATGTTCACGGCTGAGCACTGTATCCCACAAGAGTTGTCTGCGTGCGTCACCACGCCTACATCAAGACCGGAAAAATCATCACAAGACCCATATGGCAGACAGAACCGAATGCCAGCCACATCCCATGAGGAGTGCCACCAAGGAATTTCCACGGGCGTGCAGAAACTGAACATAACAGGCGTCACGCTTAAGTTGCTGTCTAGACGTGTTATGTTCCGTGTACTCGACCCCAAATCATCCGCCTTAGCAACACAGACCGCCAACAGCACAGCACCCGCTACCCATGCACCGTTTACGCAAAACCCTCGATTCCTAAACTTCATCATATCGCCACCTTTCCATTCAGCGCCGATGTTCATCCGTTGTAGGGCGACACCACCTCGGCTAAAAAGCGCACCCTTTAAAGAAAAGATAAGGACAATGACCTAGAACCTTGTTTAAGCAACTTTGTGCTTCAGAATGCCACATTTTTTGCTACCGGACAAGCATGATGTTCTGCGTGCACAAGGTGTGAAATACAAAATGACGGCCCTCGAACATTACAGAGATTTAATGTATTGTCTAGTTGCGTACTTCAGTTTATTCCCTATACTGAACCTTGTTTTCTTTAAGGAGGATGAGGCATGAGCGAAAAACCGAGCACCCATAAGCAGACTGGGCCTTTGGGCGTGTGGGGCGCGGGCCGTCTGCTGACTCAGGCGCTGGCCGAGCAGCGAACCTGTATGGCGGCGGTTTACGACACCGCGACCCAAGTCGTGCGTCCGCCTGCCGGATCGCCGCCCGAATTTGCAGTGCGGGTGGGTGAGATCCCGACCGTT
>CAZSUM010000318.1:0-3281 GCA_964610015.1 uncultured Lentisphaeraceae bacterium | reverse complement strand
TTCGATGCATGGTGTTTTCTCCCCTTTTTCAAGTGTCCGAGCTAATATTACAATTTGCCAAAAGCAAAAAATGTAAAAGTTGCGGTTGACAGTCTAAGACACACCTGATAATGTTTGCCGCCGTTATGGGACAGCAACTGAGAAAACGACTGAAGCGCAAACGCCGTGTGGCTCGCAACAAACGAGTCAATGATCGGCTTCGCGCCGGAATGAAAAAGTAACTCTTTTTTAGGGTGCGATGGCCGAGTGGTTAGGCAGAGGTCTGCAAAACCTCGAACAGCGGTTCAATTCCGCTTCGCACCTCCATTTTACGCTGGTGAAGACCTTTGGTCTTTGCCAGCTTTCTTATTTCTTTTAACGCGTCACGACTAACATCTACAAAAAAAAGGCGAGCACCAAAGTGCCCGCCCTTTTTATTGCAACATTGAAGTGTCGCAATTCTTACATGTCCATGCCGCCCATACCTGGGTTCGGCATCGAGGCTTCCTTCTTCTCAGGAAGCTCTGTGATCATGCACTCGGTGATGAGTAGCAGCCCTGCGATCGATGCAGCGTTCTGCAACGCACTACGAGTCACCTTGGCCGGATCCAACACACCAGCTTTGACCAGATCGGTATACTCACCGGTTGCCACATTGTAGCCGTAGGAACCTTTACCGTTCTTCACGTTCTCAACGATCAGAGCAGCTTCCAGACCCGCGTTCTCAACGAGTTGGCGCAACGGAGCTTCAAGGCACTTGCGAATGATGGCAACGCCAACCGCTTCGTCCTGACAAACCTCAAGCGTATCCAGAGCCTTCTGACAGCGGATCAGAGCCACGCCGCCACCGGCCACAATACCCTCTTCCACTGCAGCGCGTGTCGCATGCAAGGCATCGTCAACGCGATCCTTCTTCTCTTTCATCGCGGCTTCTGTTACTGCGCCCACCTTGATAATCGCAACACCACCAGCCAATTTCGCCAGACGCTCTTGGAGCTTCTCACGATCGTAGTCTGAAGAGGTCTCGTCAATCTGCTTCTTGATCAGGGCCACACGACCTTGGATCGCACTGGTTTTACCAGCGCCTTCAACAATCGTGGTGCTATCCTTGTCAATGGTCACCTTCTTGGCGCTGCCAAGCTGACTCACTTCGACGTTCTCCAACTTAATGCCGAGATCTTCGCTGAGCATCGAACCGCCGGTCAAAATCGCGATATCCTCAAGCATTGCCTTACGACGATCACCGAAGCCCGGAGCCTTGACTGCGCAAACCTGCAGTGTGCCACGAAGCTTGTTGACAACCAAGGTGGCCAGAGCCTCACCTTCGACATCTTCAGCAATAATCATCAGCGGCTTGCCCGACTTTGCAACATTCTGCAACAAGGGCAGCATGTCGTTCAGATTCGAAATCTTCTTCTCGAAGATCAGAATGTAGGGATTCTCAAGTACGCAAGACATCTCTTCCGCATTGGTCACGAAATACGGTGAGAGGTAGCCCTTATCAAACTGCATGCCCTCAACCACGTCCAGCGTGGTCTCAAGCGTCTTCGCCTCTTCGACCGTGATGGTACCGTCTTTGCCGACTTTGTCCATCGCGTCAGAAATGATCATTCCAATCTCTGTTTCGCCATTGGCTGAGATTGCAGCAACCTGTGCGATTTCGGCAGGATCCTTGACCTTTTTGGACTGTTTGGCGATCGCGGCAATCACAGCCGTTGTCGCCTTATCGATTCCGCGCTTGATTGCCATCGGATTCGCACCAGCCGTTACATTCTTCAACCCTTCGCGATAAATCGCCTCTGCCAGCAACGTGGCCGTTGTGGTACCATCACCAGCGATGTCGCTGGTCTTGCTGGCAACTTCACGAACCATCTGCGCGCCCATATTCTCAAACGGGCAGGGCAACTCGATCTCCTTGGCAACCGAGACGCCATCCTTTGTGATTGCCGGTGAACCGAACTTCTTGTCCAGAATCACATTGCGCCCACAAGGCCCGAGCGTCGAGGAAACAGCACGAGTCAGTTTTGAAATACCGGCCAGAATCTTCTGACGGGCTTCGGTATCATACATCAATTGTTTTGCAGCCATCTTGTGTTACTCCGTAAACAGTTGTTTGTTTGAATGCTCTATTCAATCACGCCGAGCAGATCCTCTTCGCGGACCAGCTGGTATGTGGTGTTGTTGATCTTGACTTCCGTGCCGCCGTACTTTGGCAGAAGCACCTTGTCATTGACCTTTACATCAAAAGGAATCTCTTTTCCATCTTCGTCGCGTTTCTTTCCAATCGCGATTACTTTGCCTTCCATGGGCTTTTCTTTCGCGGAATCAGGAATAATGATCCCCCCTTTATTGACTTCCTTCACGTCAATGGGCTCGACCAACACGCGGTCGCCAAGTGGACGTATCTTCGCCATGTGTACTCTCCTTTGTTACGTTTTGAACTTAAACCTAGGGTGTTTTCTGACCAGACACCCGTCTGGTCAGGATAAAACCTTATTTTTTCTTGTCATCATCCATCATGGTGTAGTCAGCGTCAATCACCGTATCGTCACCTGCACTTTGACTTCCACCCTCTGCGGCTTTACTCTCATTGCCTGCACTGTTTTCGCCTGCGCCGCCATCACCAGCAGGTGGTTGCTGACTGTACATGCCCTGGGTTATTTCACCCATGGCTTTATTCAGCGCTTCCTGCTTGGATTGAATCTCGGTGATAGAACTACCCTTCAGTGCCTCTTTCAGATCCGCAATAGCTTTTTCGACCGGAACTTTGGTTTCAGCCGGAATCTTCTCCGCATTTTCCGAAAGCGTTTTCTCAACTTGGTAGCAGAGATTCTCTGCCTGATTGCGTGTCTCGACATCTTCACGCCGTTTTGCATCTTCGGTGGCATGCAGTTCGGCATCTTTACGCATTCTGTCAATCTCCTCTTTGGAGAGTCCGCTCGAAGCCGTAATCGTAATTTTCTGTTCTTTGCCTGTACCCAGATCTTTTGCGCTAACGTTGAGAATGCCGTTGGCATCTAGGTCAAAACTGACCTCAACCTGCGGCCTGCCACGCGGTGCAGGAGGAATACCGTCGAGATGGAATTTGCCGATAGTCTTATTATCCGGCGCCATCTTACGCTCGCCCTGCAACACATGAATCTCAACCGATGGCTGATTGTCCGCCGCAGTACTGAAGATCTCACTCTTTTTCGTAGGGATTGTGGTATTACGCTCAATCAACGGCGTCATCACACCCCCGAGCGTCTCAATACCAACCAGCAATGGTTTCGATTGGTTTAGGGCAATTTTAGCTTTTTGGT
>CAZSUM010000317.1:387-3285 GCA_964610015.1 uncultured Lentisphaeraceae bacterium | reverse complement strand
CCCCCTGTCCAAGAATAAAAGCCAAAACCCCAAAAACCGTAGCCCATACCCAGTTCGACGTATCCGTTACGCCCAACAAAGCAACAACCCCCACACCAAGAATTGCATTAAACAGTACTGTTAACATTTACACTTCCTTCACTTAAAAGGATGCAGTTTACCGTGTGTGACGCCGACGGGCAACTGCAAATCAGCCAGCAAAATTTCGGTCTGACAACCCTGTCTCTTCTTCTCTGCCAGACGGTCAGCAGAGACCCGGCGCGCGCGGATATGGAATGACATCGCGAATATTGTGCATTCCGGTACAGAACTGCACCAAACGTTCAAAGCCCAACCCGAATCCTGCGTGCGGCACACTGCCGAACCGTCGTAGATCAAGATACTGTGTATACGCATCTGGGTCTAATCCGCTCTGGCGCATGGTTTCGATTAAAGGCTCCAATCGCTCTTCGCGCTGACTACCGCCAATAATCTCCCCCACCCCCGGTAGCAAAACATCCATGGCCGCAACACTTTTTCCGTCGTCGTTTCGCCTCATATAAAAGGCTTTAATGGCTGCGGGGTAGTCACTCACAATAACAGGCCCTTTGAAGACCACTTCCGTCAGATAACGTTCATGTTCTGACTGCAAATCTATTCCCCAAGAAGGGGGAAACTCAAAGGAGACGTGCGCCGCTTCAAGTAACCGGATCGCCTCTGTGTAGGTAATGCGCGCAAACGTCGCCTCCGTCAGAGCCGTCAACCGTGAAACGATTCCAGGCTGAATCCGATCATTAAAAAACCGCAGCTCATCACCACACTCGCGCACAACCGCTCGAAACAGATGGCGCAAAAAGTCGCCCGCCAGTTCTGCTACATCCTCAAGATCCGCAAACGCCATTTCCGGTTCAACCATCCAAAACTCTGAAAGATGCCGCCTGGTATTGGAGTTTTCGGCACGAAAGGTAGGCCCAAAGGTATAGATAGCGCCCAGCGCACACGCATAGCTCTCACCTTCAAGTTGTCCGCTGACAGTCAGAGCAGTGCGGCAACCAAAAAAATCCTGTGTGTAATCCACCCCCCCATCCAATTGCCGGGGCAAGGCCTCGGGATCAAGTGTTGTCACCTGAAACATGGCACCCGCACCTTCACAATCGCTGGCTGTAATAATCGGCGTATGAACGTAGAGAAAATCGTTTTGGTGAAAAAACCGATGAATCTCATAAGATAACGTGTGGCGAATTCGCGCAACCGCACCAAAGGTATTGGTGCGTGGCCGCAAATGCGGCAACTCACGCAATCGTTCAAAAGTGACACGCTGTTTGCCCAAGGGATAGGACATCGGCTGAGAAAGTCCCAATACCGTCACCGTTTCGGCATGGAGTTCAATCGCCTGTTCTGACCCCGCGGAAGCTTGCAGTGTCCCCGTAACCCGAATCGAGGCCCCTGGATGTAGCGAGCGTACCTCTGTCATGTAATTCGTCAGCGTCTGAGGAACAAGCACCTGCAGATTGTCAAAAGAGGAGCCGTCATTCAGCTCGATAAAAGAAAAACCAGCCTTTGAGTCACGCCGGGTCCGAACCCAGCCCGCGACCGTTATCGGCACATCAAATTGCGTACTGGCCAGCACTTTTTTGATTTTCATGCGTTGCATCTATCGTCTCTCCATTCAAATAATTTTTAAATCTTATCATGGGCTGTCCGTGTTCGCACCTGCTTTTCCGAACAGCGTCGTATTGAATCCGAAGCCCAATTATGGTAGAAATCTCGGCCAAATGGTTCAAGCAGGTTCCGAGATCAGGATTGAAGCGTCGGCGAAGATCAATCTTACGCTGGCGGTCATCGGCAAACGAATCGACGGCTATCACGATCTTTGTAGCATTGTGATGCCCGTCAGTTTGACGGATACTTTGCATCTGACAGCCACCTATGCGCAAGTCGCCATAACCATTACGGTCAGCCCCGGGGTAGACCTTTCAAAGATCGGCCCTCTGAATCACAATCTGGCTGTCCGAGCTGCGCGACTTATGCAGAAACGATATGCCGTAAATGCAGGCGCACGCATCCACATTCATAAGCGCATTCCGATCGGTGGCGGATTGGGCGGCGGTAGCGCGGATGCTGCGGGTGTGATCCTTGGACTTGATCGGTTGTGGGAGTTGCACGCACCGCTTGAAGAGCTTTTGCAACTGGGCGCCGAACTAGGAAGCGACATCCCCGCCCTGATTCATGGGGGCGGCGTATTGATGGAAGGACGCGGAGAGCGCGTCAGCGGTCTCCCTCAAAAAGAAGCCACCACACCCTCCGGCTTCTGGCTCGTCATTGCCAATCCGGGGGTGATGTGCTCAACACCCACGATTTTCAAGAAGTGGCAGTCCAGTCAACGACACGCCCCACCCCCTCTCACAACCATGATTGATGCCATCCAGACCGGCAACGTGGTGCTTGCCGCACGCACCCTTCAGAATGATCTGCAAACAACCGTCTTTGAAGCCTATCCGGAAATAGCCGCCACAGCCAAACGTCTGACGGAAGCCGGATGCGAAGGCGTTCTGCTCTCTGGTAGCGGTGCATCAGTCTTTGGTCTGGTGCGTGATCGACAACAAGGCCTAGATGTCCGCAAAAAGATAGGCCCAAGCCTCTGGCACGCGTTGGCTCGAACGCTCCCGAAAGCGCCTCAGATTCCCCCTTTTGGGGCTTCCAAAATGCAATCACGTTAAAACTGGGAGTGGAAGCTTGACGTCGAGCACTAATATTCGCAATAATGACACCTTTCTATCCGTAATAGATGGTGCATCGGCGTTCACGTGACGGCGCACCCTTAGGTGTGTGTGTTGTCAAGCATACCCGGATAGGAAGGTAGCCGGAGACAGGACACCGGCGAGCAATACGTGTCGGTAGCATATACTTGCCCGGTGG
>CAZSUM010000317.1:0-377 GCA_964610015.1 uncultured Lentisphaeraceae bacterium | reverse complement strand
GAGACTTTGACTCTCTCAGAGGTGGTTCGAATCCACCCCGGGCAACCAATTTTTTTGCTTAGTAGCGTGCGGGAAGAAGAAGCATCATGATCGTATTTTCGGGAACTGCGAATAGGCCTTTGGCCGAAAAAATGATGGCCTATCTCGGGGGTCAGCTTGGAAATATCAATATCCGGCGTTTCCCAGATGGCGAAGTACATGTCAAGATCGTTGACAATGTCAGAGGCATGGATGTTTTTATTGTTCAGCCTATTTGTTCTCAGCCAAACGAAATGCTCATGGAATTGCTGATTATGATCGACGCCGCGCGTCGGGGATCAGCCGCACGTATTACCGCTGTGCTTCCCTATTATGGCTATGCTCGGCAAGACCGCAAA
>CAZSUM010000316.1:0-3302 GCA_964610015.1 uncultured Lentisphaeraceae bacterium | reverse complement strand
ATTTCTTGGTGAAATCTATCTTTTTCGTGTCCCGTTTTAAAGGGATGATGTTTTCCTTCGGCACAAACCGCCGCAAACGATTGTCCGTTGTCATGCCTTTGCCTGCTTGTTTGCCTGCATGGCTTCCGCATAGAGCGCCTCCATTTTATCAAGGCATTTCTCAAAGCGGTAGTTTTCAGCCATGGCCAGGACGTTTCCACGAAGACTCCTCAGCAAATCTCGGTTTTCATACCAGTAATCGATTTTTTCTGCGAGGTTATCCGCATGATCGGCTTTGAAAAGAAACCGCTCGTCCAGCGCGAACTGCGAGGCGGCGCTGTGGCGCGAATCGCTACTAAGGCACGGTAGTCCGCAACCGATCGCTTCTAGACTCGAAAGACTTTCCAGTTCCACGATAGAGGCTTGGATAAACAGATCCGCCGTATTCAGATACGTGAGCTTCTCTTCTTGGTCGACATATTGAATGAAAGGTTTAACCGGCAGGCTGGCCCCCATGGCTTTCAACGCCTCCGTGTTTTCGCCTTTTTCGCACACGAGCAACTGGATCTTGTGGGCATATTTAGAGCGTTTTAGACTTTCAATCATCAGTTCCTGACGTTTTTCAGGGGCGTGACGCCCGACACTGACCAGCACCATTTTATCGCCGAACCAGTCAGGGCGTGCCTGCGCGGTTGCCACATACTCAGGGGGTATCCCATTTGAGATGACCCTGAGGGTGCTCCGACATCCGCTTTTCCGCAACAAATCAGCGGCGAACTGGGATGGGCAGTGGATTATGGGCACGCGGTTGAACAGTAAAAAGTTGAAGATCTTTTCTACGATGATTTCTTTAAAGCGGCCTTTCAACCCCATCGTCCCCAAAATGTTTAGCGGTTGGCAATGAAACGAGGCCACGACCATAGTTGTATGCGTCCGTAACCATCGCAATGTTCATCCAAACGGCCTTTCGTGTGTCACTTTTTTACGCTTTTAAATGTACCGCCGGGAGCATCTAAAAAAACTCGGCAACTCTACCAAGAATTGCCGCATTTTCAAAATGACATCTCGTCAAAACCTCTGGCTACGCATGATAACGCATATCACGGTGAGATTGGGTAGCACAAAAAAGAAAATGTTAAGAAATCGCTTTTTAAATACCATCAGCTCACATAGGCTGGAATCACACTGAAGCGATTAGAAGCCACCTATCCCAAGATGTAAAATGCCAAAAAAACAGGGCCGAAAGTCAACCACACAAAACGATCCTGACAGCTTCGTTTCATCCTCCGATCTGATGAATTTCCGCAGTGGAATCACCTCTTACCTTCTATCTATAGCAATTAAGGTCTGCCAAAACGTGGCATAGGGTGCACCTGTTAATTATGTGTCGATACTCCTGATTATGGCCTAGTGCCCACTTCCCGACTTAACGCGCCTATCGCGCTTCCGCCCTCCGTCCTCTACCTCCGCCATGGCACGCCGTATAACAGAAGGCGGCTCCCCCAACTAATGCACTAATGAACTCTCGCACGACTGCACTTCTTCCGTCCTCCGTCTTCCGCCCTCCGTCTTCCGCCCTCCGTCTTCCGCCCTCCGTCTTCCGTCCTCCGCCATGGCACGCCGTATAACAGAAGGCGGCTCCCAACTAACGCACTCCCGCACTAATGCACTAATGAACTAATGAACTAATGAACTAACGAACTTCCCCCACCCTTACATCAGCTTTCGGATTACGCTTGAAACCACGCCCTCGACCGCCAGCCCGCGCTTGGGTCGGATGGTCTCGTACTTCTTGTTTGCGGGCTCCAGCCGTATGCCCTTAGCATCCTTGTAAAAATACTTCATGGTCCAGGCCGCGTCCACACAGGCGATCACGATGTCGCCATTGCGCGGTGTGCGTCCACGCTCGACCAGCACCGTGTCGCCAGGCAAGATACCGGCGTCCACCATGGAGTCGCCCTCGACCTTCAGCATGAAGGTCGCCTCGGGCCTTGTGACCAGATACTCGTCCAGACTCACGGTGTCCAGCAGCGATTCCTCAGCTGGCGATGGAAACCCGGCCGCCACGCTGCCCAGCAACCGGAGCTTGCACGCCGGGTTCTGGCGCGGGGCCGTGAGCCTACCTGTAGCCGTGCGCCCTAGCACCCCGGCTTCAACGAACTTTCCAGCCATGACCGAAGCCGTGTTTTTGGATCGGACGCTAAAGAGTGTGCACAGCTCCGCCATCGTGGGTGCTCGACCGTGCTTGCTGATAAACCCGTTAAGGATCGGGATGCGCTCGCTAATCATGGATTTTGGTGACATGCGACCAGTATAGAACTTTTGTTCTGTTCAGCGCAATCTGAATCCGCTATCTTGTTCTCTCGCCCGTCTCCTGCCTCCCCAACTAATACGGACAGAGCCCGCAACCCAATATTCTCACCACAAAGAACACAAAGAGGTGATTGATTCAGCAAATACCTTTGTGTTCTTCGTGGTGAAACAACTTGTTTTTTATCGCTGTTGTTGGTTTGTACAGCACTCACGCACTAACGAACTTCTCCCCCTAATGGACTCCCTCTACCAAAACTGCACGTTATTACATGTAGACGCTGACGGCTTCTTCGCTGGCGTCGAGCAGGCGCTCAATCCCGCGTTCAGACACAAACCCGTCGTGACCGGAGCTGAGCGCGGGATCATTGCGGCCGCCAGCTATGAGGCCAAGGCGTTGAAAATCACACGCGGACTCCAACTCCATGAGGCCCAAAAGCTGTGCCCTGAGCTTATCATCCTGCCCTCTGACTATGAAGCCTACAGCTTATACTCGCAACGCCTGTTCGAGATTCTACGACGGTTCACGCCGCTGGTAGAAGAATACTCGATAGACGAAGCCTTTGCGGACCTCAATGGTTGCGGCGGCGTTTTGGGATTGCCGCTGGAGGCGGTGGCTGAAAAGCTACGCAAAGCGGTCTCAAGTGAGATGGGCCTCACGGTCAGCGTCGGCATCAGCCTGACCAAGACCCTAGCCAAGATCTGCTCGAAATACAGGAAGCCCGATGGCCAGACCATCCTCAGGCGCGAACACATTCCCCTCATGCTGAAACGCACCCCCATCGACAAAGTCTGGGGCATCGGCCCCGCCAGCGCCACCAAGTTGCAGGCCCTCGGCATCGTAACCGCATACGACTTCACCTTGATGGATGAGGCCAAGGTCTTGAAACGGCTACACAAGCCCGGCCACGAGATTTGGCGGGAGCTGAAGGGACAGCGTGTGCTACGCATCGATCTTGACCCTAAAACCCGCTACGACAGCATGATGAAAGGGCACACCTTTTCACCGCCGA
>CAZSUM010000315.1:0-3305 GCA_964610015.1 uncultured Lentisphaeraceae bacterium | reverse complement strand
CTTGCCCCTGCACTCCGCAGTCTACCGCCGTCCGCTATTCAGACGTGGTTTCAGCGCCATAACGTACCACTCAAAAAGATGCCGGATAAGCGGATTTTCCCCCGTTCTGAACACGCCTCGGATGTGGTGCATGCCCTAACAGACGCTTTACGCGATACCGGAACGTCTCTCTGCCTCAATGCCCCCGTCACACGGATCATACGTGAGCAAAATGGGTTCCGCGTGGAGACCCCTCATTTTTCCGTTGCAGCGCACCATGTCCTGCTCGCTACAGGCGGTGTCAGTTATCCCAAAACCGGTTCAGTTGGCGATGGCCAGAAGTTTGCGAAAACACTGGGGCATGCGCTCATCCCCTATCGTCCCGGATTGATCGGATTTGTGTTTAACCACCCGTGGATCACACGCCATGCAGGAACTACCTATGAAACTGCGGTTTGCCGTCTCTTCCATAAACAGCGAAAAGTTTACGAAGGCACGGGCCAGTTGGATTGTGAATCTTGGGGTATCGGAGGCGCAGCAGCCTACAACGCAAGCCGCTTTGTCGCCCGCGAGACTCTCGCTAATTTTGAGCTTGAATGGACCGTAAACAATGAAACGCAGCGAATCGCGTCACCCAAAACACGTCCACTCAAAGAGGCGATCGTTACCCTAGGGGGCATTCCACTCGCAGAGGTAGACCCCACCACCATGGCCTCACGCAAATGTACCAACCTCTTTTTTGCAGGCGAAATCATGGATATCGATGGCCCCACAGGAGGCTATAACTTGACTGCCGCTTTTGCCACCGCCGCCCGTGCCGTTGCCTCTGTTACGGAAAACATGAGGTGTCAACCGTCTCATTCATCACACGCGAACAAACACTCGCCCGCTTCGCACCGAATGTGCTAGATTTTATCAACATGAAAAAAACCAACTGCCTACGTCCTGTGACTTTTGAACGCCATTTTACCCGCTACGCCGCTGGTTCTGTTCTGATCCGACAAGGCGATACGTGGGTGCTCTGCACCGCAAGTGTCGAAGAGAAAGTGCCCCCCTTCTTGCGTGGGAGCGGCAAAGGATGGGTCACGGCAGAGTACAACATGCTACCGAGTAGTACCCTGACGCGTAAAGAACGCGAAATCAAGCGAGGGAAGCCTGACGCACGCAGCACGGAAATCAGCCGATTGATCGGTCGCGCATTACGCGCAGCCGTTGATATGGAAAAACTCGGCGAACGCTCCATCACCATCGATTGTGATGTGCTACAGGCAGATGGCGGCACGCGGTGTGCGTCGATCACAGGAGGGATGGTCGCACTGACAGATGCCATCGCTTTGCTCAAAGAAAAAGGAATTCTTGCAACCTCCCCTCTAAACCGTTTAATTGCCGCAGTTAGCGTCGGTATCTGCAAGGGTAAGCCAGTTCTGGACCTCGATTACGCACATGATGTCTCCGCTGAGGTTGACTTAAATGTCGTCATGACTGATGACGCCCGTTTTGTTGAAATCCAAGGCACAGCCGAGCATGAGCCCTTCACAGACGCGTCCCTTGACTCACTCAAGCGTTTAGCCACTAAAGGCATTCGTGAACTCATCCGGTTGCAAAAAGCCGCCTTGCGAACCTAATAAGCGAGGTTCCCCATTGCGGGAAAGCAATACCCCAAAAACTCATAACAGGTCTGTTTCTTCACAAGGTCGATCACGCGTGACTATCATTCTCCTGAAAACGGGCCATCAGGCTTCAGTAAAAAAATTAGGATTCCGCCATCTTTCACATTGCGTCCACGTCATGTTTATGCTAACGTTTTTAACTCGCTATGAAAATAGTTGTTCTTCTTGGTGGCCCTGGTTCGGGTAAAGGCACAATTGCAACTCGGTTAACGGCATCTGATGCGTCATTTCGCCATGTTTCAAGTGGCGATTTGTTACGTGAGGCTGTGCGTTTACAGACAGCGGCAGGGCGCGAAGCAGAAGGCTATATGAAGCGCGGCGAGTTGGTTCCTGATGCGTTGATTGCTGAAATGGTACGCGACCTTTTAATGAGAGATCAGCAATCTGGAACCTTGTTGTTGGATGGATTTCCCCGGACAGTCTGTCAGGCTGAAATGTTGGAGCAGACCCTTTCTGGGAGCGAGGCGACTTTTGGAGTAGCCGTTTTGTTAGATGTTGAGGATACCGTACTCGTTGACCGGATTGCAGGACGGCGCACGTGTCCTGCTTGTGGCGCAGGGTATCATGTTACCAACATTCCTCCCCGTGTGGCGGGAGTGTGTGATACGTGCAACACAGCGCTGGTGACACGCAAGGATGACAATCCCGAGACGGTCAAGAATCGGCTGGCGGTTTACAAGGCACAGACCGTGCCGTTGATTGATTTTTACGAAGCGCGGGGCGTGTTGCGACGAGTGGTCGGCATGGGCCCCCTTGACGAAATTACTAAGCGGGTAAAGCAGGCAATACAATGAAGATTCCGTTGAAAAACGCTATTGAGCTCGATGCCATGCGGGTTTGTTGCCGCATGACAGCCGAAGTGTTAGCGCAAACCGCGGAAGCTGTTCGCCCCGGAATTACGACCGGAGAACTGGACGCACTGGCCCGCAAATTAATTGATGAGCGAAAAGGCAAAGCCTCTTTTCTAGGCTACCGGGGATATCCGGGAGCCATGTGTATTTCGATTAACGATGAGGTGATCCACGGGATTCCCGGGCAACGGGTTGTTCAGCCTGGCGATGTGGTAAGCCTTGACGTTGGTGTATATTGCAATGGGTTTCACGGCGATTCAGCCACCACCGTCATGGTGGGGGTCATGGATCCAGACGTGATCCGATTGGTTGAGACGACCAAACGGGCACTAGCCGAAGCAATTGCTACGGCTAAACCGGGCGGACATCTCTCTGATGTTTCTCATGCGATTGAGAACATCGCACAGGCGTCGGGATGTTCGGTGGTCAGGGATTTTGTCGGTCATGGCGTGGGGCGTCACCTCCACGAAGACCCACAGATTCCCAACTACGGGAAGCCTGGGCGCGGTCCCATCCTGAAACCGGGGATGACCTTGGCAATTGAGCCAATGGTTAACCTTGGAAGACCGGAAGTGGCCGTGCTAGATGATGAATGGACAGTTGTTACGCGTGACGGGAAACCGTCCGCGCACTTCGAGCACACCGTGGCCGTGCTTGAGGAAAGTTTGGAAATTTTGACGATAGTCTAGAATTTACAAACTTTGTGATAGACAAGGTGACGGACTTTTGGTTCAATAAAAAACCTTTTTTTGAACAAGGAAAAAGACCATGAAGGTTCGCAGTTCAGTGCGGCGCATTTGTGAGC
>CAZSUM010000314.1:0-3306 GCA_964610015.1 uncultured Lentisphaeraceae bacterium | reverse complement strand
CAGAAATGTTTTCCACAGGCACGTGTGTTGCGCATGGATGCTGATGTGACGGCTCGCAAAAACAGTCATGAGGAACTGCTGGCGATCTTTAAGAGCGGACGGGCCGATATTCTCATTGGCACACAGATGATTGCCAAGGGGTTGGACTTCCCAAATGTGACCTTGGTGGGTGTTCTAGCAGCGGATATGAGCTTACATATGCCGGATTTTCGTGCAGCGGAACGTACGTACCAACTGTTGGCACAGGTTTCAGGACGTGCTGGCCGGGCGGATCTTCCGGGTGAGGTTTTTGTGCAGACGTATACACCCGATCATCCAGCGGTTCGTGCAGCGGCGGCTAACCAATTTGAGGCTTTCGCCAAACAAGAACTGGCTGAACGGCAACAAGGGGGTTATCCGCCCTATACGCATCTAGTTTGTTTGACGTTTCGAGGCGAGGTTGAAGAGAAAGTCCGCTTGAGCGCTGAAACCTATGCACGCGAATTAACGCGAGTCGCTGGCACGCAGGTGGCGGTTTCAGATGCCTGCGCGGCGCCTCTGGCTAAAGCCAAGAAGCTTTTTCGTTATCAGATACTTTTGCGGGCTGCTACTACGCGTACCATGGCTCAACAGATTCGTGAGATCACAAGTAAGCGGAAGTTACCCAGGGATGTTGCGCTTGCGATTGATGTGGATGCGCTTAGCATTCTATGAGGAACAACGCACGTTGCGTCGTGCGTCTTCTCAGCCTTTAAAAATGAAAAATTTACGCATGGCGTAGTTGATCAAGAGCGAGCAGAGAATGTTCGCGCCAAAGGCAAAGGTGGTTTGAATTCCCTGATGCGTGATCAGGAAGGTCTGAATAATCGTGCCGAGTAGCATGCTGACGCCAGACACGGCAAAAAAGAGTAGAAACTCCATCATCCAGTGGTGTCGGCCTGGTTTAAAAACCACCCAGCGGTTGAGGACATAACAGAAGGTATTGGATAGGGCAAACGCGATCGCGTTGCAATAGCCAGCATGCCAAGCTCGGATGGTTTCAGAAAGCATGGGTGCCGTTAATCCTAGAAACTTAACGGCAATATCTTCCTGAGTGAGGCAAGGGAAAAGAAACCAGCCACAGATAAAGAACGTGACAATATGTACCCCTGTCGACATGCCCCCCACAACACCATATTTGATAAATTGCACCAGTGGGTGCGCGTCATGCCCCAGATGTTTTTTAATCACAGTTAACATGGTCGGTAGCGTACCAAACCAAACGACGCAGATGAATGGTTTTTTTATTCACGGGCAACGGAAACGTCCATTATGAGAGGCCACGCAAAGTAGCTCTATTCGTTGCCTAGAGAACATCCCTTTCGCTTGCAACTCACCTTCTCGTGTGACAAAATGCCAAATATCGCTTAATTCATGCCGCCAAACGGTTGGTTGATGAGGATACGAAATGAGTACTGGGCGGAACATTTGGGTAGAGATCCCTCTGGGGTGTATTTTTTTGGCCATCAGCGTGGGTGCTGGCTGGCTGACAAAGGGAACGATCAAGCAAGCGCAGGAGATGCGTACCTGGCAGGCTACACCTGGGCAGGTCATCGCTTGTGATCTAAAAGTCCAACGCGACTCGAAGAATCACACGACCTATCAAGTGCAGGCGAGTTGTCGGTATCACTTCAAGGGTGTTTCTTACACCACAGAACGAGTTTCGCTTCATCGCGGGTTTGATAATATTGGCTCTTATCATCAGCATACGCATGCGTTGTTAAAACGTCACCAGCAAGCGCAAAGCCCGATGACGTGCTGGGTTAACCCTAAGAATCCGTCGGAAGCCATTCTTTTTCGCAGGCCGCGTTTGGAAAAGATGGTCTTTGCTCAGCTCTTTGTATTGGTGTTTGGTACCATTGGGGCCCTGTTCTTGTTGAACGGGATTGGCCAACTCTGGCATGAAAAAGTGGCCAATAGTGCCATGGGCGGTGTCAGCCGGATAACGATGCGCGGGGCGCGTACGCATCGCTCAACAGCAGCGGTAGCGCTTGCCATAAACGCCTATCTAGGTTGGTTCTTCTGGGCACTGACCGATATTTTTCAGCCTGATCCGCTGTCGTGGTATGTGTGGTTGTTGGCGCTCGTGGGTGTCGGGTTGCTTGCGGTTGCAGCGTTTCAGATCTGTAAGGTTCGTAAGTTTGGTATTAGTGTGTTTGAAATGTCACCGTGTCCGGCGGTCTCGTGCGAAACCGTAAGCGGTACGGTTAAGATTCCGGCGCAGGTGGTGGCTCCCGACGGGTTTGAAGCGACGTTACAATGTATTCATCAGTTTCGTACACATTCCGGAAAGCACTCGCGAACCGTGCAGGCAGTTTTATGGGAGACAAGCACTCGAATTGACGGAGGATATACATTTGGCAGTGAAAGTCTTTTGCCCATACGCTTCGCGTTGCCAGAGAACAAGCCAGCCACAACTGCGGCGGGGGGGCGAAATGGCTATTTTTGGTGGTTACGCGTGACAGCCGCTACACCGGGGATAGATTATAAGGCCCTTTTTGACGTGCCCATTTCTGCAACACACGCTCGCCGCGGCTATTGAAACGCGCCTTTATTGTCGAAAGGGACATCTCTGAAAGAAAGTAGCTGCGACGGGGTCCCTTCCTTTTGAGGCAAAACGTTATTGAACACTCGGGTGACAGTCCACAGCGGTTTATGCTATAGTTTTTTTCCCTTATGAGCAAAAAGCCCACACAGTTTGATTTCTGGTTTGCGGTCAACAACACGGAGATCGTGGTACCACCCAGACACCACCTCGAAACCTTTGGTAATACGATCATCAATTATACCTTGGTGAGCGAGCTAATGGATACCATCGGGAAGGTTCGTGTACGCGAAGGACGCATGCAAGCGCTGCGCCCCCAAATTATCACACCCGACTCCTACTCTTCCATGATGTTAGAGGGGTTCGGGGAACAGGCTCAGAAGTATCTCGAGTGGCTCAAAAATAATGAAGACACCGTACGCATCCTGCGTTATGGCTACACGCTTAAGCAGGAAGCCTTTAGCGAACAGGTGATTTCAGACCCCATGGAGACCGTTCTGGAACGCGTCAAATCAGAGGGAGTCGCCCAAAATGATCCTTTTGCTGCTGTGATCAAAGGCGTGGACGACCCCTGGGATGTTTGCCTTGTGCGTCTGTTCTGGACGGTGATTCGCAACTCCGCTGAAACCAATATCCGCGAGTTGCATGAACATCGCATGTTTGAAATGCGCGAGGGCATTCCGGTTACTCTGCGAGACGAGATCGAAAAGGGGTTTCAAGCTGCCGCCAAGGATGCTTCACTG
>CAZSUM010000313.1:0-3308 GCA_964610015.1 uncultured Lentisphaeraceae bacterium | reverse complement strand
CGGAAGTTCTTGCTGCATTTGTCCCATGGCAAGGCCCCACCCTCCCATCACAAAGACGGTAATCGCTAGAGCAATAATGACAACTTGAACCAGAACAGCCAGTACCTTACGCGCTTCTACGTGCATTAGATTAACGAAGAAGTCGACGCCAAGATGCGCTTTTTCGCCGAACGCTAATGCGGCACCAACCATCGAAATCCAAACCAGTAAAATACGTGCCAGTTCGTCGGTATAAGGCGCTTGATGCCCTAGCACAAATCGCGTAAAAACGCCCCAGAGCACGGTTAGCGTCAACACCGCCACCATCAAAATAATCAAGCCTTCGAGTCCACGAATTAGCCCAGACCTTACGCATTGCCACAAATGCATCACTTCACCTCCTGGATCTCGCGATAAAGTTGCAACACATTAGCATAGTCCTTGTTGGACATAATAGGCGCACAAGCCTTACGGAAGCTCTCTATGTCAGGGGTGATCATTTCAACGCCACACTCCTTCGCCTTCTGAAGTGACTCTTCCGTTACCTGTTGCCACAATTTACGCTGAAAGGTTTCAGACTCATCCGCTGCCTGCTGTAAAGCAATCTGAATATCTTGTGGCAGATTTTCCCACACCTTCAACCCGATAATCAGCATATCGGGGATACGTTGATGCGAGGAAAAGATAAAGTACTTACAAACCTCATAGTGTCGAGTCGTGATAAAAGAGGGGGGATTATTTTCAGCCGCATCGACAGTGCCCTGCGCCAAGGCCGTATACAACTCCCCCCAAGTAATCGGGCATGGACTACCCCCCAATGCATTAATCATATCCATTGCGGTTCGACTGTTCATCACGCGAACCTTCATCCCTTGAACATCCGCGGCTTGTTGAATTGGCTTCTTAGTTGTATAAAAATTCCGGTCACCTGAGTCGTAGTAACATAGCCCGCGAAAGTTACGGGCAGCGCCCATACCTAAAAAACGTTTGCCAATTGGCGCGTGTAACGTATTCCAAAAATGTTCGGAATCCCTGAAAGTATAGGGCACACTGAAAACCTTCATTTGAGGGATAAAGGCTTCAATCGCAGCAGTGGAGACCTTGGTCATTGCCAACTCTCCGTTTTGCACCTGCTCCAGACATTCGGTTTCGCCACCCAACACCCCGCCAGAATAGAGATCTATGGTCGCACGGCCGTTTGTCAACTCTTCAAGCCGCTTCTTCATAAACGCCATGCCCTGATGCACAGGGTGCGACTCATCTAGCCCGTGAGCTAACTTCAGAACAATCCCCTTTCTGGCAGACTCAGTTCCAGACTGCTGCTTCTTTGACTGAAGCATCAAAGCCCCCCCGAAACAGGCAATCAAGAGGCCAGTCGTCATACCTGCAAGAAACATTGAAATTGAACGATTCATCTTACGCTCCCCTGCTACTACAGTTTTTGTTCTATCAACAATCCGACAACTTTGCGCAATCGTGCACACGTGCGTTCACGCCCCAAAAGCGCCAACATTTCAAAGAGTCCCGGTCCTTCAGTAAGCCCTGATACCGCCATGCGTACCGGGTGGACAAAAACACCTAACCCAACCCCTTGTTTTTCTGACATGTCCGTCAATGTTTGATGCGTACTCTGCATGGTAAACTCAGGCAAAGCCTCAAAAGCCGTTGCGACTGATCCCAGTAGTTCCGTAACACCCTCTCCTTTAAGCCGCTTTGAAACCCCTTTGGGATCAAACGAATAGTCCTCCGTAAAGAAATAAGCGCAGGAAGAAGGGATTTCAGAGTAAAACTTGGTGCGAATTTGCATTTGATCCAGAATGCCTTCCAAGTCATAGCCCTCTACCGAAAGCTTTTCTGCTTTGACCCTTGCAACAAATTCATCACGAAACAGATCACGCGGTTGGCGTCGGATGTACTCGCCATTCATCCAAATAAGTTTCTTAGTATCAAACCGTGCAGCACTCGCTTTGCACCGTTCAAGAGAAAACTCGCTAATCAACTCTTCGCGTGTCATCACCTCGCGGTCATCACCAGGGGCCCACCCCAACAACACCAGAAAGTTAAACAACGCATCAGGCAAATAACCCTGATCACGAAAGTCACCAACAAACGCGGCACCGTCACGCTTAGAGTAGGGCTTACCTTGATGATTCACGATCATCGGCAGATGTGCATATTCTGGCAAGGGTGCTGAGAGCGCCTTGAAAAGTTCAAGATGCTTAAAGGTGTTTTCAACATGGTCATCACCACGGATCACATGCGTGATGGCCATATCAATATCATCCACCACATTAGCTAGATGAAAGACCGGTGTACCATCCGAGCGAACGATCACAAAATCCTGAGTGTCTTTAGCCTGCTTACGAATGGTGCCCTTGACCAGATCATGAAAGGCGAGTTCACCTGTTTTGGGCATACGGAAGATCACGCACTCTCCGCCCCCCCCCTTGGCTTCGCGATAGGCTAACCCGCGTGCCAACAACGACTCGGCAACCTCCAAGTGTCGTTGCGTTTGTCGACTTTGATACACTTCAGGCTCATCATAATCAAGTCTTAGCCAAGCCATGCAGTCAAGCAGCGTTTGAATCGCCTCCTGCGTTGAGCGTTCGCGGTCGGTATCTTCAACCCGCAACAGAAACTGACCACCCAAATGCCTTGCAAAGAGCCAATTGAAAATCGCGGCACGAATATTGCCGATGTGAACATTCCCTGTAGGGCTAGGCGCGAATCGCACGCGAACTGACATAGAATAACTCCTGGCATAAAAGCATGAAGCGGAAAGGCCGGACTGTCCGACCTTTCCGCAGAATCAGCCCAAGAGCCTACTTTGTGTAGATTTTCTTGGCATGGTAGTGGTTATGTAACAACTTATGTGCCTTTTCACTGAGTGGTTCGGTCAGATACTCGGCATAAAGTTTTTGAACTTGCGTATTCAGATGCGACATGCGAGTTACGGATTTTTCATCATCCGAATACAAACCTTGCGTACGCGCTTTACGGATTTCATCCGTCGCACCAGTCGGTTGGCCGCCGCCACCCACACAACCGCCACGACAGGCCATGACCTCAATGAAATCATAGCGAGGTTTACGTCCAGCCGCACGATCTTCACGGACGGAGTTCAACACCTGCTCGACATTGCCCATCTGATGCGCCACCGCAATTCGTACAGGTGTACCCTTGATGTCAATCGTCGCCTCTTTGACCCCTTCCATTCCTCGAACCACATCAAAATTAATCGACGGCGGTTTATCTTCACCGGTAATCAAACAGTAGGCGGTTCGCAGGGCAGCTTCCATGACGCCACCCGTGACACCAAAAATGGTTCC
>CAZSUM010000312.1:0-3309 GCA_964610015.1 uncultured Lentisphaeraceae bacterium | reverse complement strand
AAACGTTTTTTGGGATCATCACTTAAGGCTAGATCCGTGCGTCCCTCAATCGTGATTTGATTGCTATCGTAAAAGAGAACCAGCTTATCGAGCTTCAGATGTCCTGCAAGTGAGCAGGCCTCGTGACTGATTCCCTCTTCAAGATCGCCATCGCCACAGAATACCCATGTCCGATGATCTACTACCGGCTCCGCATCCTTGCTGTTAAAACGAGCAGCAGCCATGCGTTCAGCAATGGCCATGCCGATCGCATTGGCGAGGCCTTGGCCAAGCGGCCCCGTCGTGGTTTCAACACCGGCCGTATGACCGTATTCCGGATGTCCGGGGGTTAAACTGCCAAATTGACGAAAACGTTTAAGCTCGTCCAATGGCAGATCATATCCAGATAGATGCAGCAAGCTATAAAGCAACATCGAGCCATGCCCACCGGAAAGAACGAAGCGATCACGATCTTGCCATGAGGGGTCAGCAGGGTTGTGTTTTAGATGTTTAAGCCAGAGAACGGAAGCGATATCGGCCAATCCCAAGGGTGCGCCAGGGTGTCCTGATTTTGCAGCTTGCACGCCATCGATGACAAGGCAACGGATGGTGTTTGCGGCAAGCGCAAGGGTCTCATTTGTTAGTTTCATGGTGAGCCTAGACTCCTTTTTTTCGTTTGAAGCTCAGATTTAGGCGCATTTTCGCATAAAGCCGGGGGCCTGTCAAAATCAAGACAGAGTTGTTGGAAAATATTAAAATAACTCTTTGATGACAGCATCGCAGATTTCGCGGCCCCGTGCTGTGAGACACCAACAATCACCATGTCGTTCTGTGATACCATGCTGGTGTAATTTTTTAAAATGCTTTTCCCAAAGCGGCATGCGATCACTGAGACAAGGAAATTTTTTGCTAATGGAGGAGAGGTTGATACCGTCAATCAGGCGTAAGGCAAAGACCACTCGTTCCATCGCATCGTCATTTGTTGAGAGAGTGTCCTGCTTTCTAGGAGGCAGACGCTCGTTTTGCAGGGCATCAAAATATCCTTCAAGATCGTGCTCATTGGTCCACCGAAGGGTGCCAAGTCTTGATGCCGCCGCAGGTCCCAACCCTAGGTAGTCCTCACCATGCCAAACGGCTTGATTATGGCGACATTCGAATCCTGGGAGCGCATAGTTGGAGATTTCATAACGAGTGAATCCCGACTGTGCGAGTAGGGTCTCAGCGATTGCTAGTGCCTCAAGCTGCTCGTTATCATCAGGCAGAGAGAGCCCATCATTAACCTGATGCGCTAAAGGCGTGCCAGGTTCCAGTGAAAGCGCATAAACCGAGAGATGTGTGAGCGGGAGTATAAGCGCTTGATGTACACTCGCTTGCCAAAGTTCTTTTGTGATCCCCGGAAGGCCAGCGATTAGGTCAATGCCAATATTTTGAAAACCAGTCGCCTGTGCCAAATGGATGGCCTCGATAGCTTCTTCTGCACTATGACGCCGACCAATACGTGTAAGCGTGGTGTTGTCAAAGCATTGAACACCAATGCTAACCCGGTTAACCCCCATGCTTAGTAAGGTTTCAAGCAACGAACGTGAGACGGATGCCGGATTTAATTCGACGGTCCACTCTTTAAGCGTATCGAAGGAAATTTGTTTTTTCAAATTCGAGACAAGTTGGGCCAATCCTGCCTCGCCGAGCATTGCTGGCGTTCCTCCACCGATATAGAGCGTTTCCAAAGCTATATTTTGTTGAGAGTGTCGAGTGGACTTTAATGCCAGATGAAGCTCTTTAGCCGGTAACGGTGTATACAGATCGGTTAACTGTGTGTTGCAAAGTACCGAGTAAAATCCGCAGTAATGACACTTGCCATCACAAAAGGGGATATGAATATAGAGGTTTTTGATCATCTGGATATCTGCACTTAAGCGGTCCAAGTGGAACATTATATAACAAAGATGCGGCGTTTGCTATATACAGACGTCTAATTTTCGGGGAGGTTGGTTATTGTATAGGGACTTTCTTGCGCGTTCATGAAAAGGCACCCGGGATTTAAGCGATGGGTGGGGTCAAAGATCTGCTTGAGGTGCTGCATGGCTGCTAGGCCTGTTGGCCCATACATGAGGGCAAGAAGATCGCACTTAAGTTGACCGATTCCATGCTCAGCGGAAACACTGCCACCCCATGTGACCACCTGTTCAGCCCATGCTCGGTAGAGTCTTTTACCTGTCGCGTATTCCTCCATGTTACGCGGCAGAATGTTAACATGTAGGTGGTTGTTGCCAATATGGCCAAAGATCACATGCTCTAACCCTGCGGTGTTTAGATCATCCTGATAGCGTTGCATCACCTGCAAAAGGCAATCATTCGGTACGGAAAAATCAGTACCAAGTTTGGTGAGTTCAGGATAAACCTGTTTGCGTTCTCCAATCCGCCGATTAACCTCTTCTGGCACTGCATGCCTGAACAGTTTTAGTTTTTCGAGAGAGGGGGCATCTGTTGCGAGCCAAGTATCTTGTGGGTCTCCACCACAGGCGGTTAGAAGCTGAGAGATCTCGTTTAATGGAAGCGAGTCCGGTGTCGGCAAGGCCCATTCTAAATACAGGGCTGCGTGCCAAGCAGATTTGAATTTTGGCAGCAGTAGGCCCGTATAAGAGGCACTTTCGCGGATAAGTCGTAGTGCATGTGTATCAAAATACTCGATGGCTGTGAGTAAAGCTGTCTGTCCGTTGCTGTTGGGTGTGTGTTGTAACTGTGAAACACAGGTTATCGCTTCTTTCACACGTTTGAAAAAACAGAGCATTCCGCAAATCCCTGCGGGTCTGGGAGTAAGACGCAGTTCTAATTCCGCTAAGATAGCGAGGGTGCCTTCACTGCCAATCAAGAGATCAATCAAATCCATGTTTCGCTTGATCCAATAGCCAGCTGCATTTTTGACAGCTGGCATGTTAAGCTCCGGTAACGTACCGATTAACTCTCGACCGTTTTCGGTGATTATGGAGAAGCGACGCCCGTTGGCTTGATGGAGGCCTCGTCGTAAGGTGAACCGGTCACCATCAGCGGCGGACCGGCCACGGTGACGCTATCACTGTTCACAAAGGCTCAAGCGGCCGCCATTCGGGATATCCGCACCGGAAATCTCGGCTGGCATTATGTGAACCGCATCGATACCTGCCTCTACCTTTCCCCGGCATACCGGCTACCGTCCGGTCAAAGCGTTATCGAGTGGAACGGCCGCGACGAGGGTGACTATTATCTGAAAATTGGGCGATCCCATGCCTACTATCTCTGTGGGCTGGCCGACTCAATACCTGCAACCGAGGCATTCTCCTTTCCGGCGGC
>CAZSUM010000311.1:286-3335 GCA_964610015.1 uncultured Lentisphaeraceae bacterium | reverse complement strand
AATTGGGCGCATCACTCTCACTTGCACCCTGACCTTTATCTGTATAGTTATTGTCCACCCAATCTTCTTGTTTTGAAGCTACTGCGCGACGACAACCGACCACCAGATTGTTGAGAATAACCTGACGACGCTGAGTCAACGGAATCCACCGTGTTCTGCGATCGGGTCCGCCTTCACCAGGAAAGATACCGCCGGTTCCCTCTTTCTTCTGCCATGCGGGCAGGGAACTCCAGCGACCATCGATTGTGTTACAGATGATCCTGTTGCGATCGCTACTCCATGAAAGAATCGCTTCACGAAACCAAACCGGCCCCGGACGCAGATCCACACTGACATTGTTGGCAATTAAATTTGGTCCCGGTGAAGCTTCAATACCAATGGCAAACCCCCAACCGTTTAAAAAGAGATTTCCCTCTAGGCGATTACCGTAATGTTCCCAATCCAACCAAATGCCAGGCCCACAACCACCGATAATCGTATTGTAACGAATGACACTCCCTGTCAGTTTAAACACTTTAATGCCACCGGATTCCCAAAATGGAGGAAACCCCGCCCAGTTATTACCGACAATCGTATTGTGTTCCAACACCACGGGTGAACGCCCCGGAGCCAAGCCATCTTGATTATCCACGGTCAACTCGTCAGTCGAGCCTGATCCCCCAATACCGGTATTACCTGCCCCCACCACCCAGTTATTGCGAATGATAATCGGTGCGGCTTGCTGATCTTTCTGACAAACAAACGAAATGCCCTTGACCTCACTCGCTACCACTAGACAGCCGTCCAGTAACACACCCTGCCCAGACAAGGCAACTTGAGCTTTCTGTTGAAATTGCCCCCCATGACGGATTTCAAAACCACGCACGTCAACAAAATCGGCAGAGATCTCAACTAAGGTCCCCCGCTTAGCAAGATCCAAAACCTGAGCGTTTGGATCAGCATCATCCTTTAGTCGCACATACACACCCACATCTGGTTTTGAAGGAAAAGGGCCGAGCAGAAGAACTTCGGATACATACGGACAAGCCGTTCCGGAACTAGCGTGTGCACGGTCTTTGGGTTCTGTTGCAGATGAGATCGCCTGTGTGACACCTTTAGGCAAGCCAAACCGAAAATGCCTCTTTTCCGGCTGCGTCGTGGTATCAAACTGAAAGACCAGATGGTTCCAGCCCTCCTTGAGCGTAAAATTTGACCATTGATCGCTTCGGCCATAATTCCGATACGGATGGGGTAATTTTGCTTGATCGTTGTTTTCCGTGGCATGAATCACCGATGGGAGCAAGCAGCCATTCACCCAAACACGATATTTATTAACCTGTGCCTGAATGCTTGTGCCGGTCATACGCGCAGCTCGGAAAGCACCTTCCGTTTTTAGTTCACCGGTAATCGGCTCCGGAAAATCAGGATGCCAAACCACCTCTTTCCGGTTTGTACTCGGTTCAATCCAGAGATAGGTAGAGGCCCAGACAACGCCTTTTTCACCGGCCACTGCGCCAAGATCGATCATTCCATCTTGATCCGCTCTCACACATGTCCACTGATGTCCCTCCTGCTGTTTTCCCTCTTGCGGATTAAGCTGCCCATCAAATCGCATCGCAAGAAATTCATGCGAGGCACGGTTTAAACAAAAATCACCGCCAGTTAATTCGGAGGGCAGGCTTCGTTCAATCAAAGCTTGTCCGTTCAAAGCCAGTGTGCCTAAATAACCAGTAAAGATATCCGCACGATAAACTCCCGGCCAAGCCTCAACCGCCTGCCACGCATTGGCAGGAAAGAGGTCGTTCCCGCTAATTATCGGCATGTGCCCCTCCGCATCACGCAGCCCCTCCAAACGAATCGGAGCCTCGCGCGTACCACTGGTTTGAATCGTGACCTGTTCACGATACACCCCCGGCATCACGCGAATGTGCGTCCCTGGCGTTGCATGCGCAAGCGCAGCCATGATCGTTTTGAACGGGGCTGCAGATGTGCCGGGGCCAGCGTCATCTGCCAACGGGTGCATCGTATTCACAATCCATTGCGGCTTCTCTGAAACCGTAATCGGTGCCGGCCCCTTCGGCTTTTCAGGCTCAGCCGGCGCATCTCCCTCTGTTCTCACATACCAGTTACGCACAGCTGCAGCAGGTTTTCCGAACAGTCGCAAACTAATTGTGTCAGCCGACTCTTGAGTCAACCCTTGAATCTGTGTTAAGGGATAGTTAATCACCCACCAACCAGGATGGCTAACGCGAAGGGTACCCTCCTGGTAGACGACCCGTACCGATGATTGTGAGAGTAAAAGTCGTTGCCCCCCGGCTGTTATTACGCACGGCGTCAAAGGTGGCATTGCCGCAACCCCACGTTCAGGCAAAGGCAAACGGGCACGTGTCTCAACCTGCTCCGCATGAAGCACGGAACATGCTAAACACAGACCGAACAGAACCGTATAATCTTTCATTTTGTCTTTCTTCCATGGTTTGTGTTAAAGGCCTCTATTTGCTCTCTGTACCGCATTGCATCCGCGCTGTTGAAGCAACAAAACGTAACCACCAACTCCGAACTGGTTTCTTTTAAAAATTGGCCCACCGTCTCGACTGCAATTGCCGTTGCTGAATCTTTTGGGAATCGGTACACGCCCGTACTGATACAAGGAAAAGCCACCTGACGACACCCATGCGCAACAGCGAGCTCCAGACTCTTACGATAACACGAGGCGAGTAATTCTCTTTCATTTTGCCTGCCACCAGACCAAACCGGACCCGGCGTGTGAATCACATATTTTGCTGGCAACGCGTAGCCTTTTGTTATTCGGGCATCCCCTGTTGCGCAACCGCCCAATGTGCGACATTCAGCAAGCAATTCCGGCCCTGCCGCGCGATGAATAGCCCCATCCACACCACCGCCGCCTAACAAGGTCGTATTCGCTGCATTCACAATCGCATCCACGCACAACGTGGTTACATCCGCCTCTTTTACCAGCATCATAAAATCAGCATCCACCTTGATTTTTATCAGCGAACCTCTCCAATCTCGTACAGGTGCGCCACTGGCTTGCGAAGCGGATCGAGTT
>CAZSUM010000311.1:0-276 GCA_964610015.1 uncultured Lentisphaeraceae bacterium | reverse complement strand
TTCTCAATCTCGGAGAGACGACTCCAATTTTTAATGTAGTTCAGCGTCATTCCTGCGCCCCAGTTGTTCTTTTTGACCGGGATTTTGTCGTAGTACGCCTGCACCGCCTCCAAATTATCGACATCAATATGGAGTCTGTTCTTCATGTACCACCGCAACGTCACCAAATTGCGCTTTTGCTGTTGCGACCTCCAGTATTCTTCGTTCTTCCAAAACACACGCTGCGCCTGCTTGTATTGGGGGGTGGCGCCGTTAAAAGCGAGGTTGATACCTTTT
>CAZSUM010000310.1:0-3340 GCA_964610015.1 uncultured Lentisphaeraceae bacterium | reverse complement strand
CCAACCCCTATCAATTGATCGGTTTCAACCAACGGATGATGATCTGGAATTCCGTATACGGCTGTCGATGAAATCATGACTGCACGCTTAACACCCGCTTCGCGTGCTAACGTCATCACGTTGCGCGTCCCATCGACATCCGTCGTCATAATATCCTGTTCGGAGTAAAGGGGTAGCGCCGCGGCTGTATGCACCACCCAGTCGACACCGGCCATTACTTTTCGCAAGGCCGCAACATCCCTGATATCCCCTACAAGCGCATCGACCTCATCGCGCTCGGGATAATCAAAAGGCACCAGATCAATTGAACGGATGTCACAAACGCCCTGACTTCGTAAAAATCGAATCAGGTTAATTCCGAGAAAACCACTACCACCGGTGATCAAAACTTTCTGACTCATGTGACCCAAACCTCTCTATACCTGCTTATCTGATAGCACATAAAACGGCAACATCTGGAATTTCTTACCTAACATCTAAAAGATTCCCTCTGTATTTTTGTATCGTACACACCTTGCGACGCCACGACAAGTATGATAAACAAGAGCTGATGTTAACCCCTTCCTCTGCAACAATAGCCGAAACAGCTCGGCTTCTACTCAATGGCGGTGTTGCCGTGATCCCAACCGACACCGTCTATGGTATTGCGGCGCACCCCTCCTGTCCCGAGGCCGTAGCACGAATCCAGATGATCAAAGGACGTCCGCATAACAAACCCATTGCATTGCTCGCAGCAACAGCAACGGCAACGCGTGACTTTGGTGCGACCTTTCCAGCTGTAGCAGAACGTCTAGCTGAAGCCTTTTGGCCAGGAGCATTAACGCTTGTATTGCCTTGTGGCGACCTCTGGGAAGGCTTCCGCGTGCCGGCCCACGATTTCACCCGCTCGCTACTCTCCGCCTGTGGTGGCGTCTTGCGCGTCACGAGCGCCAATCTCAGCGGTGCCATGCCCGCCACGTGTGCAGTAGCCGCCTTACAGGATGTGGGCCTTGAAGCAGACCTCGTCATTGACGATGGTTTTTCACCAGGGGGTGTCGCCAGCACCGTGGTGAAGATTGGGCCTGCAGACACATACGAGATTTTGCGCGAGGGCGCCATCTCCTGTCATTCCCTCATGCAAGTTGCAACGCACGTTTAAACACATTTTTTTCGCACTCTCGCGAGAGCTACCCTCGTTGTGCCGTATAGGCTTGGTACCAGGCTATAAATTTAGGTACCCCGACCTGTATGGATGTTGTCGGTTGATATCCTGTTTTTGTTCTGATCTTATCAATATCAGCCCACGTGGCCACAACATCCCCATCCTGCAAAGGCCATAACTCCAAGTGAGGCGTCACCCCTAATTCTGACGCTAACAACTCAATCACGTCCAACAGACGTTCTGATTGATTGTTGCCAATATTGAAAATCTCATATGCCGCCAGTCCCTCCTGATGCACACATCGGCAAACCCCATCGACGATATCGTCAATATACGTAAAATCACGACGCATCTCACCTTTATTAAAGACCTTTAGTGGACGCCCCTGCGTCAGAGCATCAGCAAAAAGATACAAGGCCATATCTGGACGATACCAAGGTCCATACACCGTAAAAAAACGCAATCCGATTGTTTGAAACCCATAAAGGTGGGTATACGCATGCGCCATGAGTTCATTCGACCGCTTGGTTGCAGCATACAGACTAACCGGATGGTCTACAGCCTGACTCTCTGAGAAAGGGAGTTGCGTGTTACCACCATACACCGATGACGACGAGGCATAGATCAACCGAGGGACCTGAGCCGCATGACGACAACACTCTAAGACACTCAGAAACCCTTCCAGATTAGAGGTCTGATAGGCAAAAGGATTTGTCAGCGAATATCGAATACCTGCTTGCGCAGCTAAGTGGATGACACAGGCAGGCCGTGCGCTTAAAAAAATCTGCTGCATGGCCGCATGCTCACAAATATCCAGCTGATGAAAAGTAAAATGCGCACGCTGCTCATGTGTTTGATTCAACAATGCCAAACGATGGCGCTTTAGCCGCACATCATAATAGGGCGTAAAATTGTCGATTCCGACAACATCGTATCCGTCACGAAGCAGACGGTCTGCCACGTGATACCCAATAAACCCAGCTACCCCTGTAACGATTATTCGCATAGAACTCTCATACTAAACTCATAAGCTGGAGATCGTAGACCCTGTTCCTGCCCAAAATCAACCCGTCTTAACTCGTCTCTTTAGTGCGGTCAACTCCACTGACGATCGTTTGCCCACTCCTTATCCCACTCTTCTGTCGCCACCCAAGGTTCGGGAAAGTCGGCGTGACACTTTTCTTTTATCAACGTTTCGTTGAGTCCTTCGATGCCAAGCCCTGGCGCGTTGGGAACATCAATATAGCCATCCTTGATCAGAGGCTTGGGCAGGCCTGTGACCAGATCTTCCCACCATGGCACATCCACAGAGTGTACCTCCAGCGCCATAAAGTTGCGGGTCGCTGCTGCCACATGAACTGCAGCCATACAGGCTATGGGACTTTCGGCCATGTGAATAGACATGGAAACGCCATGATCCTCAGCCAAGTCCCCAATCTTCTTGGTCTCCATCATGCCGCCTGCCGAGAGCACATCGGGATGAACCACCGCAAGAGCACCCGATTGCAACAACGGCATAAAATTCTCTTTTAGATAGATGTCTTCCCCTGTGCCAATCGGTACCGTGGTCGCCTGAGCGAGTCGCACATACTGATTGGTCATCTGCCACGGCACAGGGTCTTCCATCCAAGCCAGATTAAATTTTTCCAGCCGTTTGGCCAATTTGATGCAATCTTCTAGCGGCACATGCCCAATATGATCGATTGCCAGAGGAATTTCATATCCAATTTCTTTCCGAACGTCAGCCATATACTGTTCAAGCGTGTTGAGCCCCTCTTCAGTAATATGAATACCCGTAAATGGATGCGCAGTGTTAAACAGATCGTAGGCTTCACCACGCATCGCACGGGGGTCAATAGACCCATGCGGTGTCGTAAAGATACTCTGCTTGTACTCGCGCATCTTTTTTAGAAAACCGCAAGGCGCACTCAAACAGCCAGGCTTATCAATCAGCATCTCAAGTCCAAGATCCATCTTGAGATAGGTAAACCCCTGAGCCATCCGCTCTTTGAGTGCTAGCCCCATGTCGCGTCCGCCCCCCTCAGAGTCGGTATCACAATAAATCCGGACCGAATCGCGAAACTTGCCCCCCAACAACTGCCATACCGGCACACCCCAAGCCTTACCCGCCAGATCCCAAAGAGCGACTTCAACGCCACACACCCCCCCCGCCTGCCGGGAGTGTCCACCAAACTGCTT
>CAZSUM010000309.1:2467-3344 GCA_964610015.1 uncultured Lentisphaeraceae bacterium | reverse complement strand
TAACCAGAAGAGGTGTTGCCTCCTGAGAAAGATCCTCTGCTACTAAAGAGGCCTTGGCGTGTCGCACCACCTAGGCTGTAGCCTGTTGCTATCAGTACAGCACACACAGATAGAACATGAAGGTTCATTTTACGCCTCTTTTCATCGTATTATTGATGCATGCTGTCATGGTAATCCTTTGAGACCTTGGCATCTGCTTCTCGGTCTGTCCGCCGCATGTCCAGATCCTGTTTAGCATCTGTCTCGCGTAGCGTCGTGGCTTCGCTGGCGGTGATAAACATTGTCGCGACTGACCGGCTGAACACCACGACCGCAATGACGACGGCAGCGGCGATCAGCACGGCCAGAATCACATATTCCATGACGACCCCGCCGTTGCGTCGCCGGTCATGCCGGATCGATGATAACGTTCGGTATTTCATGAAAAGGGCTCCATCTTACCTGAAGGCTTTCAGTTTGGGTGGTGCCTGAGAGGAGGTGCCTGATCCCGTTCCTCCGCTACTGCCACCGAAAGCACCGCCCGAACCGCCTGGGAGCGGAGGGGGTAATAGCGGCCCCGGCGGTTTGCCGTGGATCGAATCGAACACCCAATTTCCGAGGCTTTTTGTGCTGTCTTTGACCACATTGTCATTGATCCATTCGCCCGCCGCTTCGCCGCCTTTGCCACCGAGCCAGCCGCCGACCGCTCCGCCGATAATTGCGCCGGGAATGGCGCCCACGCCGCCGAACCAAGCTCCTATCAAGGCGCCCCCCTTGGCTCCTAATGCGGCTCCAGCCCATGTACCTGCGGCGTCGCCTCCCATTTTGAGGCCCTCTTTGACCGCGTTATTGAGGGCTTCGTTAAATTTGTCGCGGTCGCCGTTATACAGGGTTTCGA
>CAZSUM010000309.1:0-2457 GCA_964610015.1 uncultured Lentisphaeraceae bacterium | reverse complement strand
TGCGCAACCTTCAAGCCTTTGAGAACCAGTGAGATGACCTTGATTTTGTCACTGGCGCTTTTGAACTTATCTTTGTGCTTATCCAACAAGTCGCCGATGTTCTTACCTTCTTTCAGCGCTGTTTGGATTTCGTCGCTCAATTTCTCAGTGAGCCCCATACCTGCATCGACTGGGAAGTAAAGGGAGGAGTCTTGGATGGCGCCAACGCCATCGGCGACGGCATCGGCTCCTTTCAGACCCAGTTTTCCCGCTTCAGTGACGACCTCCGGATGTTGCGCTACATAGGCTCCGAGGTTTACAAAGGGGGATTGCTGGATCATGCCACCCGGGGAGCCGCCGACAAGCGGCATGGTTGCGTTCGCAGGCGCTGTGCCGACGATGACCAGTCCAGCCAGCGCACCGACCCCGAACCGCAGTATCCGAGTCAGAAGTTTGTTAAGGGATGTTTTCATTTGGGCACCTGCTTTCCCCAGAGCATCAGCGCTTTCGCGCTGGTCTCAAGATCCATCAGTTGGATACGTGCGATGCGGCGGTCTGGTTTTTCCCCTAAGAACGTGGCCTCGATAAACCAGCGCGGAGCGGAGGGGTTCACTAGACCGATGATCACGCTGTCCTTTGCTTTAGAGAAGTAGACGGGACAGAAGTTGGCCCGTATCTCCGGGTTCAGGTCACAGACTGTTTCGATGATCGCGGGGGATTGCTTTTCAGAGAGGAATTTTTCGAGGGCGCCTCTTTCTCCTGCCTTTAGCGCACGGATCAGGACACCGCTTTGCACCAGCCAGTCGTGGTTCTCTTTGTCGAGATAATCCTGAAACATCTTTAGGCGGGTCACCAAGCGTGCCTTGATCATGATCAGCTCGCCAACTTGCGAGTCGAGTTGGCTTTTAAGTGGATCAGGCAGGAGAACAGGGGCTCCTTCCGGCGGATAGAGGCGGGTGAACCGCTCGACAGAGGGCGCATACAACCGAGCAATAGCCACGGTTAGTGGCTCTTTCAACGGGTGTAGGGAGAGAGAGGTTTCCGGGGTGATGGGGGTTCCCCTGAGACTCTCGCCGCTGATGAAAAAGAAATCGGAGAGGGTGGCTTTCGGGGCGTCACCGGGCTCGACCGTTTGCGCTAGGACCAGCAGGGCATCGGACCAGGGGTTGTAAAGCGCGACCGTTGCCTGCATCCCCTTCATTCCTCCAACCCAAACAACCGCACTGGTGAAGAAGTCCTGAAGCGCGATATTCTCTTTTTCGTTGAAGACTTCGCGAACCTCCTGCTTCCACTTTAACTGGAAGGCCGCAGAGCCCCATTTTGTAACGGCGGCATCGATATTGCCAGCCGCATGTAGCCGGAACAGATTCACGGTCAGCCCGTGTAAGGCTCCGGTTCCTCTTTGTTCCGCAGTTGGCTCGTTGCTCACTGGGCCCGTACTTTTTGCGGTTTGCGCCATTGCCAGATTGAGGCCCACGAGTGTTGTCCAAGCGGTTAGGATTGTCATAAAGGCGCTCCTTTTTAATAAACGCGTCATTTTATAGCACATGTCCGTTTTCCTTTCTGTTGGGGAACTCTTTTTTTAGGGTGTCCTTAATGCACCACCCATGCTTCAGCTGCATCGTATGAAACCGAACCTCCGCCTCCCATCAGCTCCGGTGCCTTTTCGATTTCAGGGGCGCCTCCACCGTTGTACAGCGGTTGCCAAGGTCCACCTTTGATTTCGTTTAACAGCTTCCCGGCCGAGGTGCCGGTCCAGGCGCGTTCTTCTCCTTTAGTCCACGCACGATAAAGAGGCAAAAGTGTTGCATCCCAGTCACTGGTCTTGAGGTTCCAGAGATCATCGCGATCGGCGCGATCATACCACGTCTCCTCATACTCGCCCTTGCAGTCGGAGCGAGGCTTGGTTTGTCCTTTCAGGGGTGGGTTATAAGCGGCACGTGCGGCGGTTGCGGTCCACATTGAGCGCTTGCCGTCATCAACGGTAAACGGGCGGATGATGCCGAGTTCGCCGCCCGCCACAAGGAACTGGAGGGGGTTGTTCAGACGGCGGGTTAAGCCAATGACAAGTGCGCCATCACGTGCAAAGAAGTTTTTTTTGAGAATATTTGCTTTTGCGATTTCAGAGGTGAAGCGACTGTCGCTAACCTCTTCTGCTTCAACGGTACGCTTGCGTTTGGGATAGGTGCTAACGCGCTGGCAGCCTTTTTTCGTTAACACCCAGAGTGAGCTGGTGTAGTGCCATTCAGCGACCAGAACCCGACTGCGTTGTTTGTAGGCACGCTGAATTCCCTGATCTTGGCCGGTCTCGACAAACCAGTTTGGTTTTTCTGAGCCTTCTCCAAAAACCTCCTCAGCCCGGTTGCCATCTTCTGGAATGTAATTGGAATGGCGCAGGAAATCGTCCTCCTGCTTCTGTTTCAGGATCTCAAAATTTTTCTTGAAAGGGTTTTCCTCTTGTTTGAGTACATAACAGAT
>CAZSUM010000308.1:0-3345 GCA_964610015.1 uncultured Lentisphaeraceae bacterium | reverse complement strand
CAGAACCGCTGAAAACCGCGCCCCTTAAACCACATACTCTTGGCGGACCAAGGCCATTTTGGCCTTGCTGTCTGCCAAGCCACCTGAGCGATTGCGCAACAGCCAAACGGCTTCGTGCGCCGCAAGAAGTGCGTCCAGTTCTGCTCCCAGTGCTTCCCGCGTCGCTACTACATCGAGCGTGCCAGTCACAAGGGCCTGACCACGATGGCAAGCCATACGCAAAAGGCGAATCACCTGTTGCACTTCCTGTAAAACAACAGAACAGGAACTTGTTGGCATCGCCTGTTCAATCGCATCAATTTCATTCAGCACCGCTTGAAGTGTCGTTGGGGTAATCCCCGTAGGAAGTGCCTGTGTCCGTAAGCGCGACAGCATCATAAACAGTTCACTGCCATTGCTCCGCACCGCACCGCAGAGTTGATAGACGTCACCCAAGCGCAAGAGTGTTGCCCCCATTCCTGCCATCCCACCGAATCGATCCATCGCAGCAGCGACATCAACTGTTTGATTACGCGCCAAATTCCACGCTAAGGCAGCACCGTATACAAACCCGGCCATACTCACGGCTAGCGGCTGCCAGTGCCCACCATCCCCCCAATCTGTAATCAAATACCCACAGGCTCCATGACGTAAGCCGCTTGCTGCCGCCTGAACAAGATTCACCCGCATGTTGGTTGTCCGACCAGCCAGCGCATTCCATGAAGACGTCCCTGGACAAACATAAAATGGAATTCCCGATGCCGCAAAATGTGCCCCATGCGCATCAAAGGGATGATCAGCTTCATACCCCCACTCGAGCGCCAACATATCGCGCGGTAATTCGCAGATGAGCTCTGGGTGGTGAATAATAATGTCGCCCCAAAAAGCCATACGCCGACCGCGAGCGGTAACCAACGTATGAACCTTCTTCAAGAAATCAAGGTAGATACGTCCCTCCCCCTGCTTCCGCACATATTCAGCGGAGCGCCCTTCACCCCGCAGATCAAAAACTTCATCGCATCCCACATTGAACAGGGTTGAGGAAAAATTCGGTAATAACTGATCATAAAGCTCTTCAAGAAAAAGAAGGCTGTTGGCATCCGTTGGACAAAGTGCAGCCGGATACGCTCGCGTCCCTCCCCACGGCAATGGCGCCCCTCCTTGTGGCAGTTCAGCAAGATGGCTGTAACGCGCATGCGACAGCCACCGTTCGAGATGGCCAAAGGAATTCTGGTTGGGAACCAATTCCATGCAGCGTTCACGACAGTAAACATCCAATGTGCGAATCTCTGCTGGTGTCAACGGCGTCGCCTCACGCCAAACCTCCTCATGCCCGCAATAGGCAAAAGCATGCTCCGTGTAGAGCTGAAGTTGGTTCACCTTCAACGCCGTCAAACAGTCGATCAACCCAAACAGCGTCTCTTGTGTTGGCACCTTATCGCGGCTGACATCGAGGAGCACACCGCGAACTTCAAAATCAGGCGCGTCCAGAATCAAACAGCCCGGCACCACGCGCGCGCCTAAGCAAATGATCTGTGCCAGCGTGGTAGCCGCATAGAAAAGCCCCGCGCGATCTTGAGCTTCAGCACAAATTGTTTGGTCTGTAATCTGCAATCGATAGGATTGCGCACCCGCAACAACGGGCACAATCCGAAAGGTGATCTGTGCCTGTGCCGATCCAGTCTCAAGCTGCCAAGCTGGGCCCAAACTTTTTTGTAGCACGCGATGGGCCGCATCAATCTGCGCCGCCCCTCCACTTAAGGTATACGTGCCAGCCTCAGCCAAAGACAACACCCCACACCCTCGCTCAACGTGGCGAGGACGAGGAAGCAAGTTCTCAAAGTAGGTCTGTGACATCATCCCCTTCTCACTCAAAAAGTACTGACGTTCACAACAGCTCAGGCAACCATCACGGTGCTGAATTCGCCGCATCTCGCACACTGAAAGAGAGCGGCGTGGATGAGACCACCAGCCCATTGGTGGTGGTAGCAACAGCCCTCAATGTGTAATTCCCCGCTGTCAAACGAGATTGAGGAGGCCCCTTCTCAACCGGCATAACACACGCCTCGCCGCTTGTTCCACCCAGTTTTTTAGCTCCTAGATAAAGATCCAAGGAAACGACTTGCTGCGGGGTATTTACTTCCGCACGCGCAGTCACAAAGGCAGGTCCCTCCACCTCACTCGCACGTGCGGGTGAAACCACACGCACATCCGGCACGACCATCGACTCATTGCTAACCTTGATCGGAAAGGTGACCTGTGTTCCGTTGAAACGATCATCCGTCGCGTTTACCTGAATCGTGACAGCCAGAACACCCTGTTTGTAATCATCCGCTGTGGGCTGTATTCGAATGGGAATACCCGAAAAGAAATCAGGACTAAAGCAAAGTTCCTGTGTCACCTCATCATGCTGAATCACACGCGCACAAACCAGATCAGCCGGGCGTTGTTTAGGATAGCAGGTGATCTGGTATCCAGACCCCGGCGACACGCTATCGCGGGTTAAAGCCATCTGCGCAGACGTTGTTGCGTCAAAATTCAGCAGAAAGGGGCGCAGATCATTCGCCCCGTCAATGACCGAATCTTCCGACTGGGCACTAGCCATAAAATGACAGAAAAGCGTCTTCTGCTCTGTGGCTGGCAGAATACGAATAGTCTGCTCAATATCGTAATTATCAGGCGTAAACACGAGCGTTTCACGAGACAGCTCTGCAACCTTAGGCGGGTCTGTCGCACAGAATACGCGAACCTCACGCGTCGGCCGATTAAGCAATCGAATGGCAGCAAAACCCGGATTCTCTCGGTTGATCCGATAACTCTCACAGCGTAACAGCAACGTATTAATTGAGGCTGACAAGTGGGATAACTGTGCGATGGTCTCATAACCAATACGCGCACAGGCCTCATGATAACCACGCGGATGTTCTTTATTTACGATTCGCGGCTTATCCTTTTCAGGCGTCAACTGACATCGATCCGTCACAACGGTATAGAGCATGTTGGCGAGCATGAACGAGAGCCAATCAGGAACATGGCCCTGACTTTCTTTGCGAACAAACTCCGCATTCTCCTGGTGTGCCCGTGCCCATGCGAGCGGATAGGGAATAAAACTCAGATTATTCTTCTTCGCATATTGATAACCACCCATCAGAACAGATTCCAGCGTACGCAACGTACTGAGTCCATCCGCTGATCCCTCCGGCGTGCGGGCATAAACCGCCAGACACGGTTTCGGATGGTTCGTCTGGGCACAACTATCGGACGTATAACGATTGGGATCTAGATAGAGTTCCATCTGCTGACGATCCCCATAGACCAGATCAAATGCAGCGGCGTACCGATCAAATCCATCGCGATACCACTCGG
>CAZSUM010000307.1:0-3388 GCA_964610015.1 uncultured Lentisphaeraceae bacterium | reverse complement strand
TGATCTCGGGGGTATGGCCTGTACGCAAGCAGGGGTTATACGTGATCGAGACGGTCGTAGGGATGGCGACGCTTTGCCGCGGGCGTCGTACTTTGCTTTTGTTGCGGGTCGCGAGGCGTTGCAACAGGCGGGTATCTTATTTGAATCGCAGAGTGCTCTGGAGACCGCGCTGATTACAGCGACAAATTTTGCAGATATCGGTTCGGGTGAGTCTGCGCTGACGCCCTCAGATAACCTCGCGTTTGATGCAAGGACCGCTTGCTTTTGTGCTCAGGGCACGTCGTGTGATCGATTAGCTGAACGCCTTGGACTTGGTGGTCTGCGGTTGCCGCTCTCACTTTCCTGCGCATCAGGGGCGGCGGCAGCGGCTTTTGCGGCTGACCTGATTGTTTCAGGTCATGTACAACGTGTGTTGGTAATCGGGTTTGATGAACTCTCCCGTTTTGCATGGAGTGGACTGTGTGCCCTTCGTACCATGACACGAGAGGCTGTGCGTCCATTTGATCTAAATCGAAATGGAACGATCTTTACCGAGGGTGCTGCGGCACTTGTCTTCGAATCTGAGGCTGCCTGCCGTGAACGTCATGCGATTCCGCTGGTGCACTTTGCAGGCTGGGCAACGGGTAACAATGGGCACCATATGACAGCGCCATCTCCGCGCGGGGCTGGTTCAGCTTGGGTGATACGTGAAGCGCTTGCTTGTGCGGGACTGTCTCCGCAAGCGGTGGATCATCTCAATCTTCATGGAACAGGGACAAAACCCAATGATGTGACGGAATCCGAAGCGGTGCACGATGTTTTTGGTGAGCGTGCTGCACAGATTCCGGTTACCTCTGTCAAGGGGGCGTTGGGACACATGTTGGGTGCAGCCGGAACGGCTGAGCTGATTATCTCAGTGCTCTCTCTTCGCAAGGGTGTTATTCCTCCGACTGATCATCTGGATACACCCGATCCGGCCTGTGCGTTGGATGTTGTTACCGTTGCCCGTGAGGCTTCACTCACGTGTGTCGTGTCCAACTCAGCTGGAATAGGGGGGTGTAATGCCGCGGCTGTACTGACGCTAGTCGAAACTCACGCTGATCCGGTAAAAAGGGTTAACGCTGCTTCTTCGGTTGTGATTACGGGGATGGGCATTGTCAGTGCCTTAGGTGTTGACGCTGAGGAGTGTGCGGCTGCCTGGCGTGAACAGGAACCAGCCTTTTTTCCCCTGACACGCATTTTTTATGATAACGAGGATGAAGACTTGCTGGTTGGTGAAGCGCCTGATCCGGATCTTACTGCCTGTGGCGTGTCGCAAAAAGCCTATTTAGATCCCGCAACGCGTTTATTTCTCGCCGCGTGCGGTCAGGCTTTAAAACAGACAGCTCTCTCTGCTGAACAGATCGCAGCGTATCACGTTGGGGTGTTGGCCGGGACAGCATGGGGGTGTCAAACAACAGAGGAAGTTTTTTTCGCAGATTATGTTCAAAAAGGGCCGAGACTGGTAAAACCCTTTCTCTTTCCACACACCTATGCGAATACATCTGTTAGCCTAGCTGCGATTGAATGGTCGCTCAAAGGCGCGCATGCGAACTTTGTTGCACGCGAGATTGCATCTGGGATTGCCGTGGTGACAGCTCTTGATCTGCTACGGGAAAACCGCGCAAAAGTTCTGGTCGTGGGGGGTGGGGAAACGTTATCAACTCCTCGTCTCATGATGCAGCCATCCGGACAACCGCTAGGTGAGGCTAGTGCGGTGCTTGTTTTTGAGTTAGCGGCAGTGGCTGCAGAGCGTCAGGCAACGATCCTTGGAACTGTTCTGGGCTATGCATTAGCTCAAACGCCGCAACAGGCTGTTCAGGAGGCACTGGAACAAGCGGGTCGCCAGCCTGTTGTGGTGTTTGTAAATCGTGCCGCCTATTCGGCTGCAGAACAGGTGTTGAGGGGTGTCGCGTTGATTATGCCCGAACAGTTCTGTGGAAATGTAGATGGTGCTACAACGGTTTTACATTTGGCACTGGCGTTGTTGTCGGATTACGCTGGTCCAGTCATGATTCTCACGCAGGGAAAAGAGACGTGCGTGGCACTTGTTGTTGCGCCACGCACGAGATAACCGTTTAGAGTAAAAAAGAGGCTCGGTTAAAATAACGGTGTCATTATTTGTCGAGGGTTCTTTTTATAATGGGCAGGACCTTCTGAGCCCAAATGGCATATCCTTTTTCTTTCGGATGTAGAAAATCGGGCATCATCTCTTTTGTCAGGGTTCCGTCAGATTCCAGCAATTCGTTATTGAAGTCTAGCCAGATGATTCGTTTGCCATCGGTAAACGGTTTGATCAAGGCATTGACTTTATCATTGCGCTGACGTGCGCTATCCGTTGGTTTCGGACTGCGCGGAAAGATCGGATGTAAGACGACGGTGGTTTCCGGCGATTTTTTTGCAATCAGATCAAGGATTTGTTTGATGCCTGCTGCGGTATCTTCTGGACGTTCTTGAGTCGCTGAACGGTGGCCAGTATTGTTTGTCCCAATCATCAGAAACAGCAACTTGGGCTGATACCCGTCCAGTTCTCCATTTTCCAAGCGCCAGAGTACATGCTCGGTACGATCGCCACCATAGCCCAAGTTAAGTGTTTTGTAAGGCGCGAATGACTCGGCCCATACGGTTTTTCCGGAACCTTCCCAGCCATGTGTAATTGAATCGCCCATGAAGACAACGTCCCATCCACCTTGCCTAATTAACTGCTGCTTTTGTTCAAAACGGCCTTTCCACCAAGCTTGATCCATCCGATCTTCTGGGATGATGGAAGCCCGAATGGTTTTGTTCACAAACGGCATGATGGCTTCTGCCCAAATTTCATACCCCTTAGCATTTGGATGTAGCAAGTCTGGCATGATCTCTTTTGAGAGTGTGCCATCAGCTTCCAACAGCTTGTCATTGATGTTCATCCAGAAAACATGCTTGTTGTCGGCGAACTTTTGGATCTCAGCATTAACAGCATCATTGCGGATGCGGGCTCCATCTTTGGCTGTTGCACCGCGTGGGAAGATCGCAAGCAGAAGCACTTTTGATTGTGGGGCCTTTTGGGTCAAACGATCGATAATGGCCTTAATTCCGCTAACAGTATCTTCTGTGCTTTCCTTGTCAGCCGGACGATGCCCTGTGTTATTGGTGCCAATCATGACAACAAAGAGCTTGGGTTGGTTGCCGTTGAGTTGTCCGTGGTCTAAGCGCCAAAGCACGTGTTCGGTACGATCGGCGCTGATGCCAAGATTGAGTGATTTGTATTGAGTGAAGTATTTCTGCCAGACATCCTTACCTCGGTTTTGCCAGAAATCGGTAATCGAATCACCGATAAAGACCAGATCCCAATCACCTTGTTGGGCGAGTTCAGCATCTCTCGTGACTC
>CAZSUM010000306.1:3076-3406 GCA_964610015.1 uncultured Lentisphaeraceae bacterium | reverse complement strand
TTGTTGGAAGTCCGGGGAGACGTGTCTTTCGCGAGGTGGTTAAGCGGATGCGCGAGGCTCATGAGGTGCAGGCTGTTGTTGTTAACGGGGAAAATGCCGCGGCGGGCAATGGTATTACACGTGCGTTGGCGGATGAGTTGCTGAATGCGGGTGCTGATGTCATAACGCTGGGGGACCATGTGTGGGGCCAGCGAGAGCTTGCCGGTACCATCGCAAGTGAAAAACGGTTATTGCGTCCGGTTAATTTTCCAGCAGGCGCGCCAGGTTCAGGATCTGTGACTGTGCAATCGCCGTGTGGTCCTTTTACGGTTGTTAATCTGTTGGGTCGGG
>CAZSUM010000306.1:0-3050 GCA_964610015.1 uncultured Lentisphaeraceae bacterium | reverse complement strand
CTTTTCGTGCGATGGATGCGGTTTTGAACAACGTGCCACGTAATGTGCCGGTGTTGGTTGATTTTCATGCTGAGGCGACGTCCGAAAAGATTGCGATGGGGTATTATCTCGATGGGCGGGTGGCTGCGATATTTGGCACGCATACACATGTTCAAACCAGCGATGCGATGATTCTCCCGAAAGGCACTGCCTATATGACGGACCTCGGAATGACGGGGCCAGCGATCTCGGTTATCGGGCGTGAAATTGCGCCTGTGCTGAAAAAATTCACAACCGGAATTCCGGCCAAGTTTGAAGTCGCCAATGGGCCCTGTGTTTTGGAAGGGGCTGTGCTGGACCTTGATCGTGAAAGCGGCAAGGCGATGTCAATTGTGCCGTATCGATATCGTGAGGCGATCTCGCTTGAACAAGGTGACGTGTCTTAATGTGTAAAAGTAGATGAAAGGGGCGGACATGGGAAGCGGTCAAGAGACGGTTTTTTCTGTCTGGGACCTGACACGGCGGATTAGGCAAACCTTAGAGGATCAGGTGGGAGCCGTCTGGGTGGAAGGTGAAATTTCGAACTTCAGACCGCATAGCTCGGGTCACGTTTACTTTGCGATTAAAGATGAACGGGCGCAACTAAGTGCCGTTCTCTTTGCGGGAACGCGGGCCACATTGCCCAAAACACTGCATTTGGCAGATTGCAAACGCGTACGCTTGTTTGGTCAGGTTACCGTGTTTGAGGCGCAAGGCAAATACCAGATTAAAGTGCAGCGCATTGAAGAGGTGGGGGTTGGCGATTTGATGCGGCGTCTTGAGGAACTCAAACGACGTTTGGAGGCTGAAGGGCTCTTTGATCCTGCACGTCGCAAACCGCTGCCAGCTCTACCGCAACGAATTGGCGTGGTCACGTCGCCAACTGGAGCTGCGATTCATGATATTCTGACGGTATTGTTGCGGCGTTTCCCGAATCTTCAAGTACGTCTAGCACCTGTTAGAGTGCAGGGGGAGGGTGCCGCAAAGGAGATCGTTGCGGCCGTGGAGATGTTTAATCGTGTCTGTGGCGCACAGAGTGAGTGGCCTGCCGATCTGTTAATTGTCGGACGTGGGGGGGGGAGTATTGAAGATCTCTGGGCGTTCAATGAGGAGATCGTGGTTCGTGCTATTGCAGCTTCGTCGATCCCCGTTATTTCAGCTGTAGGGCATGAAGTGGACGTTACACTTTGTGATTTTTCATCGGATTTGCGTGCCCCAACGCCTTCGGCGGCGGCTGAGTTGGCGGTGCCTTTGAAGACCGATCTTGAGTCGAGGGTGATGCAGAATGCACGCGCTTTGGAGCAGGCTTTAACTCAGCGCGTAACAGAGTGTGCCACGCGCTTGCAACGTATTCAGTCTGCTGCAGTTTTGCGTCAGCCGCAACGGATGTTGGAGAGTCGGGCGCAGTCGTTTGATGGCGTGGTGATGCGATTAGAGCATGTCGCGTTATCGCGCGTGCAATTAACGCGTCAGCGTATTGCTGCTTGCGTTGGACGATTGCAAGTCGTACGCGAGCGGCAATTGGGTCAGGTCGGGTTGCGGTTAACAATGGCACAACGTGGTATGATCCAGGCGTGTGCTGTGCGGGTTGAACAATCGCGGGTGCACGTCGCGACGCTGGCCCGGCAGTTGCAATTGCTCAATCCCCTAGCCGTTGTTGAGCGTGGGTACAGTTTAACAAGAACCGTTGAGGGTCAATTGGTTCGCTCTGCAACAGATGTGGCAACGGGTTCACGGTTGTTGACGCAGGTAAAAGATGGCGTCATTTTATCAGTTGTGGCGCCGGATGCGAATTAAGAGGATCGGATTGATACGCAGGGTTGTCAGTTTGTGACGTGCGGAAAAAGGAGAAAACGATATGTCGAAGGAAGCCGAAAAAGCACTTAGTTTTGAAGGAGCACTCAAGCGTTTGGAAACCATTGTAGAGGAAATGGAATCGGGCGAGATTGACCTCGACGCGATGATTGCTGCATTCGAAGAGGGTCAGCGCCTTGTCAAAGTTTGTAATGAGAAATTAAACGAGGTTGAGAAGCGGATTGAAAAATTAGTTAAAACAGATGCCGATGAGGTGCAAACGGAACCCTTTAATCTCAGCAATACTTGAGCGCATTTCGCGTAAGCAGTGTCGTCCTCTTACCGTAGGTTATCCCTTCTACAGGTGTATCGTGTGATCATGCGGTGCGTGACCTCAAGGAGAACCCAGCTGGTTCATCGCTGGGTTGCAGAATCAGCCGGGTGTAATCAGGGGCGTCGTAAAGGCGCTCCCTTTTTTTAAACAAGACGGTTCAGGTTTGGGGCTTGTCTGTTTTGAGCTTGGGCGGTTGAGGGAAGATGCCATTAAGGGCATTTTCGCAGATCATCCGAGTATCCTGCGGAAAATCATTTTTGATGATCCATTTGATAAATCCGGGATCATCTTTGACGAGATCCTTGATTTTGCAACCCTTCTTCTTGCCAAAATTGATCGTCACCTCATCATTGACCCAACGTAAACGTCCCGAACGGTCGACGTTGAAGGGGTCAATCGGGTTAAAGGTTCGATCCAGTGTGTTCATATCCTGCGGTAAGTCTGGATAACGCGCAAACTGGCCGATAATCACATCAAGTGTCGCACGGACATCGGCTTCAGCACCATGTGCATCGGTATGGGTGCGCGCACAATAAAAATTTAAAGCAGCTGAAAGATCACGTGGCTCTTTGGTGTGAAAGATGCGTTGGGCGTCAAGGAGACGACGTCGATCAGCATCGAAGGGAATGGATGCGCGCGCAAACTCCTCGGCTAGCATGGGGATATCAAAGCGTCCCGCATTAAAGCCGGCCAGATCCGCTTCTCCAAAAAAGGTTAGAATCTCCAACGCTTTTTCTTTGAAGGTTGGCTGATCTTTAACAATGTCATCAGTGATGCCATGGATGGCAGTGGTTTCGACTGGAATCGGAACACCAGGGTTGAGTAGCCAATAGCCTTTAACTTCGCATCCATCAGGTTCAATTCGGATGGCTGCGAGTTCAATGATGCGATCAGCACGTGGGCT
>CAZSUM010000305.1:472-3406 GCA_964610015.1 uncultured Lentisphaeraceae bacterium | reverse complement strand
GGGCCGGAATCCAAGCAGAATTGTTCGTCCGACGTACGCACTCATTTTAGCTGTATTCTGATCAGATAACGGCACCCACCTCTGATCCGCTGTCCGAAAAATCAGATGCTCCGCCTCGCGATCAAGTGCACCACGGATGAAGTTCATTGGGGGTGTGCCGATAAAGCCCGCCACAAAACGATTTTGCGGACGACGATAAACCTCTCTAGGCGATGCTGCTTGCTGAATACTGCCACCTGCCATCACCACGATACGATCGCCCATGGTCATTGCTTCAGTTTGGTCATGCGTAACATAAATCATGGTCGCTTTAAGTCGCCGATGGAGCCTTTGCAGTTCACTACGCATCTCAACACGCATTTTAGCATCAAGATTTGAAAGAGGCTCATCGAATAGAAAAACCTTGGGCTTTCGCACAATTGCGCGACCAACGGCTACTCGCTGACGTTGTCCTCCTGAAAGTTGTTTGGGCAATCGTTCCATCAACTCTTCCAAGCCCAGAATGGCCGCAGCTTCAGTGACCCGTGCGTGGATTTCCGCTTTAGGCAGACCACGTAACTTCAAGCCAAAGGCCATATTTTTAAAAACAGTCATATGAGGATATAAGGCATAGTTTTGAAAAACCATCGCCAAATCACGATCCTTGGGTGGGACTGCATTTACGCATCGCTCATCGATATGAATCGTTCCTGAGGTAATCTCCTCCAAACCGGCAATCATGCGCAGGGTCGTGGACTTCCCGCAACCCGAAGGTCCGACCAGTACTAGAAATTCACCATCGCAAATTTTGAGACTAAAGCGGTTGACCGCCAGCGCACCTTTTGCGTAGCTTTTGCAAACTTCATTTAAAATCACTTCTGCCATAACGCCTCTATAACACCATACGCACGCCGGAAACTTTCTTAAGCTCGGCATCAATGAGATGCAACTCTTCCTGACTTTGTATCAGGATTGACAAACTGTATGCGCTGTAACGATTGCCAGCAGAGTAGCGTGAAAAGGTGAGTGGTGCGGTCACCTGGTACTTAGCCGCTAAGGTAGTTAAGGCCAGTTCCGTGGTGGTTGCTCCTTCCGTCAAAATACGAAAATGACACTCAGCCGGATAAGATAGCGTTCGAGAATCTGAACAGTGAGATGCAGAACTCGTTCTTGAATTGGAATGCAAGTGACTCATGCGGGTCAGTTTATCGCGTTTGCACCCGAACAACAAGCTGAAGCGAGTAGTTCACGCGCATGACTCTCAATAACGCTTGTAAGCCCCTTACCCCCCAACATACGTGCAATTTCATCCACACGTTGCTCGTCCTGCAGTGCCTGGATGCGCATACACGTACGGCCTTTAATCACCTCTTTGGTAACCACATAATGTTGTTGTCCATAAACAGCGGATTGAGGCAGATGGGTGATCGAAATAATTTGGTGAGTCCGTGCTACGTTTCGCAACTTTTCGCCGACAACACGACCGATCTCACCGCCAATATTTGCATCAATTTCATCGAAAACAAGTACCGGAATACTGTCATGTGTTGCAAGAACGGCTTTGACCGCAAGCATCACGCGCGCAATTTCGCCGCTGGATGCGATGGCTTTGAGCGGTCGCATCGGTTCGCCTGGATTTGGTGCAAATCCATAGGAGACGATATCTGCACCGCAGGCGCAGGGATCGCAGGGTAATAGATCAACCGAGAATCCAGATTTAAGAAATCCAAGGTCGTGTAGCTCTTTTGTAATGGCACGCCCAAGCTTGCCTGCGGCCTGCGTGCGTTGCTGGGTGAGTTTTTGGGCACGTTCAACAACACAGGCCTGGGCTGTGCAAATGTCCAACTCAAGCGTTGCAATTTGCTCTGCACGCCCCTCTAGTGCGCTGAGTTTGTCATGACAGGTATTCAGATGCGAAAGCACATCAAGGACCGAGTGCCCATATTTACGCTTGAGTCGTTGCACTAAGAGCATCCGACCTTCAATCTGTTGCAAGTGCTCAGGGTCAGATTCAATCCGACTTAAACAGTCGGCGATCTGTTGACTGAGTTCCTGAAGTTGAACAGCGATACTCTGTGCATCGTTACGCCATGCGGTTGCATCGGGAAGAATGCGGGTGAGTTCCATTAGTTGCGTCTGAATGGTTACAAGCTGATTGAATGCGGAGGTGTCGCCATCCGTGAGTCCTTCAGCAATGGCATTGCCTATTGCGAGGATCTGCTCTGCATTTGCGGCCTGTGCATGCTGGGTAACAAGATCGTCCTCGTCTGCGGAGGTCAACTCTGCTCGGGATATTTCATCGATTATAAATTGGAGTCGATCTGTTTCTCCTGCAAAATCAGTTGTATCCCCTTTTAGCTCAGCAAGTCGCTTTTCGAGCGTTTGGAGTGTCGTCCACGACTCGGTGTAACTTTTGAGGGTCGGAGAGCAGTGGCCATAGGCATCCAGCACATTACGCTGAAAATCTGGCACAAGAAGTGATTGGTGATCATAGGGCCCGTGGATATCGACGAGCAGATCTCCGATGCGGCGCAACGTCTGTACGGTAGCAGGCGCATCGTTCACCAGACACCGACTACTACCTGCAACAGAAATCGAACGCCGAATGAGCAACAGCGAATCTTCGCACACCGGCAGACCGCAACTCTCAAGAATATCGTTTATCGCTTGGGGGAGCTTGAGTTGAAACGTTGCTTCAACCCAAGCTTCGGACTCGCCTTCGCGGATCATCGACTTATCAGAGCGACCCCCTAAGACTAGATCGAGCGCCCCCATCAGTACGGATTTGCCAGCTCCGGTTTCGCCAGTAATAATATTCAGGCCCTCGCCAAATGACACCGAGACCTCGGATACAATGGCGAGATGGCGAACTGACAAGTGTGTGAGCATGTCCTCTTTCTAGGGTTAACGGTGAAGGGATGTCGTGCGGATAAGCAAGTAGTCATCATCAGAACG
>CAZSUM010000305.1:0-462 GCA_964610015.1 uncultured Lentisphaeraceae bacterium | reverse complement strand
ATTAACTCCGCAAGCGGTCCGCATACTCCCCCGTACGGGTGTCAATACGGATAACATCCCCTTCATTTACAAAAAGCGGAATAGACAATTCATAGCCACCCTCGACCGTGGCAGGTTTCAAGACCTTGCCCGCTGCCGTGTTCCCTTTAGCGCCAAGATCACAAGCAATCACTTTACGTTCGACCAGATTGGGAGGCTCGACTTCAATGACCTCATTGTTAAAGACCAGCGCCTCAACGGGCATGTCATCCATCAGAAAGTACTTGTTCTTGCCCAGCACGTCTGCGGGGATCAAAACCTCTTCGAAATCCTCATTCTGAAAAACGAACTCACCGCTGTTTTCATAGGAGAAACGCAATGCCTTTTGAGTTAGTTCCGGTTTTTCAAAGCGATCATTTGAACGAAAACTGCGACTCATTGAAGATCCATTCAACATGTTCTTCATTTTGCAATTATAGATCG
>CAZSUM010000304.1:0-3459 GCA_964610015.1 uncultured Lentisphaeraceae bacterium | reverse complement strand
ATAGTCTGGCTGGACCCCCTCTATTTCGTCATGTCAACCAAATGCTCGCAACGTGGCAAAGTCGTTTGCCCAAGACATATGGGAGTACGTTGCTCTGGTACCATTTTACGGGCGTTCCGCCTGGTGAACTTGTATGGCCTGAAGATCTGCCAAAACTGTTTCTAAAACGAAGTGGCCTCTCCCTCATGCGTTATTTGCCAGCGCTCGCGAGTGTTCCCGTCGGGGGCAAGGAGACCGCAGAATATGTTCAGAAGCAAGTAACCTTTAGCGTACGAGAAGCCTGGCGTCAACGGTTTGCGACGCCTGTGGACGAGTTAGTGCATGAAGCGGGTTTACAAGCTGGGATTGCACGTGAAACGGTTCCGGTTGATCCTGAGGAAGTGGCGCTCTTTTTTGAGCGTCCAATGTTTTCTTCTGCTCAAGATGCGCGCGAAGAGGGGTGTAATCGACGTACTGCAGGGGCAGCGCGGGTGATGGCTCGTCGTTTTGTGATAGGTCGAATCCCCATGAACGCTGTTTCAAAAACGGAAACCGTGACGTTATTGCCTTTTTCTTGGAAACACGAGGCTGATCGTCTGTTGTGTGTGGGTGCAACGCGTTTGTTGTTGGCTCTGTCCGAGGGGGTTCCGGGCGAGGATGTTCCGTATCGTGACTTGCTGGCAGGGTGTACCTATGTGCGGCGTTGTCAGCTGTTGTTGCAACATAGTGAACCCGTCGCTGATTTTTTGGTCTGGACGGACCAAGCTGTGCCGCAGTGTCGTGCTTGGATGTGTGATTACGTCTCGCAAGCAATGCTGGAGACGGCTGTCGTTAAAGGTGGATGTTTAATTTTTGGGTCAGAGCGTACATATTCATCGCTGATTATTTCACCGGGGATTTGGCAAAATAAGGAGAATGAACGGCTTTTGTTGCGATTTGTCAAACAGGGTGTGCACCTCTGGTTGATGGCTGAGAATGAACAGGTTGTTGCTGCGAATCAATGGGTACAGCGTGGGGGGGCAAGCGTTCGGGTTTGGCCTGTAGACGGAGCAGTCGGCCTTGCGGCTGATTTTTCTTGGCATGCGGAAGTGTTAGATTTGCAGTTGCGATTTATTCATCATCGCACGCCTGAATATGAATTTTATTTTGTGATCAACGACAGTGATGAAGCCGGTCCAGTTACCTGTACCTTTCGTGATACGGGAACGGGCGTTCCCATGCGTTGGGACCCGGTTGAGGGAGCGACAGATCTTGAGGTGCAAGGCGCAGTTAGGCGTCTTGATGGCTGTGTTGAGGCACCTCTATTCATGGCACCACACGATGCGTGCTTCATTGTCTTTGAACGGTCGATTTCAACGAATTGACGTGAAGGGGCATCAGACCGTATACTCAATTAATCCGCTTTAGCTATGCAGATCTTTTCGGGTCGGTAGAGGGTAGCAAGCGGTGTGGAGTTTTTTGTGCAACCAGAAAAAACAGCTCGAATTCAGGTTCCGCCGACTGAGCGTATCTCAGCACCACAAAATGCGGAGAATCAGACGATATGCATGGTCGCCAGTAAAGAATCGGCGTACGAAGAGCCGCGTAATGAGAGTTTGTTTGATCAATACACCATTTACAGTAAGATCGGTAATGGTGGCATGGGTGTGGTCTATCTGGCACGCGACCGCCGGCTGGGTCGGTTTGTTGCGATCAAGCGTCTGAATCATCAGGCACAGACGATTCCCACGTTAAGGCAACGTTTTCTGCAGGAAGCGCGTGCGGTGGCGGTGCTTAGTCACGTGCATATTGTCCATATTTATGCACTTGGTGAGGATGATGACGGGCCCTTTATAGTGATGGAGTACATCTCTGGGCCTGATCCTGCAACGGGTGTGACTGAGCCTCCGGCAAGCGGTTTAGTGCAGCCCAATCCGCCGCTTACGTTAGACGAGTATGTTAATGAGCACGGCCAGTTGACTGTAGATGAGGCCATTAATGTTGTACTCAAGATCGGGCGGGCGGTGGCGTATGCGCATGCAAGTGGGGTGATTCATCGAGATCTTAAACCAAGTAACATCCTCATGGATAAAAGCGGGGAACCCAAGATTGTCGATTTTGGGTTGGCGCGTTTGATGAGTCGGGAGGAGACCAAGCTGACAGTGCCTGGTGAAAAATTGCTTTCACTTGGGTATGGTGCGCCTGAGCAGGAGTCAGATGCGGTTCAATCTGATGAACGTTCAGATGTTTATGGGTTAGGCGCGTTACTCTACTTTGTTTTGACGGGGCAGAATCCGCGTTATTTTCGTGAGCAGGATATTCCCGTTGCGTTGCGTGAGTTGGTGGTTAAAGCACTGGCAACTGACAAAGAGCAGCGTTGGGAGTCGGCAGCAGCTTTTAATACAGCACTACACCATGTGCAGACCAAAACAGTTGTGGATACCCCAACAGTTAAAACGACTTGGCGGTGTAAATGGTGTGATGCGATCAATCCACTGGCTATTAAGTTCTGTGCAGAGTGTGGGTGGGATGGGTCAGAGATGTGCCCGGAGTGTGGGGAAGAGACTTTTGTAGGCGTTCAGTTCTGCGGCAACTGTGGTGCAGATGCACGCGCTTATGAATCGGTTTTGCTCCTGTTACGCAAAATGCGCGAGGCCTTTAAAGCGCAGCGTTTTGATCGAGTCATCGCCCACGCAGGACGGTTGCATAATTTCGAACCCGCAGGACCTTCGGGTCGGGGTTATTTGCAAGAGGTCACGGATCTTCGAGTACAGGCGGAGCAAAATATTCGTCGGCGAGATCAACTCAAAGAGCAGATTCCGATTGAAATTCGCGCTGAAAATTATGAACGGGCATCTGAGTTTATTCGTCAATATCGACAACTCTCGGATGATCGTCAAGGATTTGAGAGTGAGCTCAAGCAGATACCGGAACAGATGTTGTATCGTGATCTCAAACGCGCCCACAAGGCTTTAAAAAATCATGAGTGGGATCTCGTGTCTCGAATCTGGGCTGAAATGTTACAGGCGATCGATCCGGATCATCCAGAGGTTCGCAAGATACGAAATGCGATTCGCCTTCATGCGATCCGTGTCAATGTTCGCACGGTTTGTGTCGTGCTGGCCAGTGTGATTCTCGTTTATTTAATTAGTCTTCCAATTGTGGTTAAGGCCTCCAAAGGCTCGCTCGGAAGTTTGACAAAAGTCTTTTATAGGCCGGGGTGTTGGTTTTATGAACGTAGTTTTCTTGCAATGCCCCTCAAGCAGTATGGTGCACTTTGGATTGGCAAAGAACGGACACTAGCCACTTTTTTCAAGGCATCAGGCGCTGCGGTTAAGACTGAGAAACTGCCGTTGCCCAAGCCGGATGAGCTTGCCCATAAGCAACGGGATTATGAACAACGGGTAGAGGAGTTTGATGTCTTGCAAGCGGAGTTTCATCGTGCCTGGCCGATCGAGTATGCACGTGAATTGGATTTACTGATGGAACGTTGTCGGACCG
>CAZSUM010000303.1:2918-3468 GCA_964610015.1 uncultured Lentisphaeraceae bacterium | reverse complement strand
CAATGCAGAGCGCTTTTTCTGCGGTGTCTGGCGCGCATCTGCGTGAACGTGTTCGACAGGCTTTTGAAAAGAAGCGCTAACAGACAAGCAAGGGGGCCGAGGACAAGAACAGGGAGCATGATGCGTGTGGGTGGAAGAAGAGAGGTGTGACCCACTCCCTGACGCGTACAGGTAATGGCTTCAGGGAGGGGGCGAAGGTGACTCTCAAGCGTACCGGTTGCTGACGAATTGCTTGATTCTTTAGTGGCAATTTGGGTTGTCGGGCGCGCTTGAATCGGAATTGGATCTGTACAGAGGTTGGAATAAGTGCCTGTTGAGGTGTCGTAGTAGGCAAGTTTAATGGGGGGAAATTCGAGGGTACCCTCACTGGTGGGTCGAACCCGATACTTAAACCGTTTGCCATTCGGTAGCGTATCGGTTTTTACGTTATCATCATAAATTCGGAAGTTTTGTGTTAGATTGGTTTGCAGGTTAAGAATGGGAGTTCGCAGATTTGATACGCTAATTGCGCCCGTCAGCTCCAATGTGAGTGTGAGAGGATCACCCACTT
>CAZSUM010000303.1:0-2908 GCA_964610015.1 uncultured Lentisphaeraceae bacterium | reverse complement strand
GGCGTTAACCTGCATGTTGCGTCCAACTGAACCCGTAAAACAGTCTGGGCGGCCTGCATCAGGTGGCGGAATAACGCGTACGGTCACCGCTGGCCCGATGGTGTAAATGTCAACAGTGACCGCTTTGCGGTCAGGAGAAACATCCTTGATAATGGTGCCTTTGAAGGTAAGTGGACCAAAGGTAAATTCGCCTTCTTTAGTGGGGGTGTAGTCTAGCGTGAGCGTATATTCACGATATTTTTGATTATTTATTGTGATACGTTGCGGAGTGAGGCGAAAACGAATTGGGCGAGGTTTAAAGGGATCACCATCAAACATGAGGCGTCCGAAGCCACTGCCGATATCTCGCGTCATGTAGTTGTTAATTGCAAAGCCCGCTTGCCGTCCACTCTGGTCGATTAGATCGTTGAGAATCTGGTTTAAGTCAGGTGTTTTAAGTCCTGATATTTCTTGTTTGATTTCCAGAAAATCAGCGGACAGATGGGGGAGCAGATCTGGATGCAACGGTTCGTTATTGGCTGCAAAGGGTTCGGGCAAGTCACGGATCGCGACGGAGAGGGTAATCTTAAAAGGCTCTTCAACAAGCACTGAGGTGGAAGAGGCGGTGATCTTGGCAACAACATAATCTTGTTGCTCGATCCCTTTGACTTGTACGGTTATCCCTGGGTTTGTATAGGTCTTTCCCTTAAACGTGATTTGTAAGGGGCCTGTGTGATAGGCGCCTTCCGTCTGCGGTTTGATTTGATAAGCATAGACCCGTCCATCAAAGGATTCCCGAGTCATGCGGCCGTTGATAATGGTGACGCTAGAACGACTATTACTGTGTTGACCGAGAAAGGTGACCTCAGCTGGTGGTAGCGACTTTAGATTCGGTTCGCTAAGATCGCGATCGGCACCATTCACTTCTAGCGTTAAATTAAAACTCTCCCCTAGGTAGATATTTTCCCGGGACGTTGAGGCATTGATTGTAATCTCTGCTAACACCGATAAAAAGGGTATGAGCAGGAAGCACGAGAGGATACATCTGAGCTGTCGTACAGGGGAAACGGAATCCATGGAGCTCGTTTTGCACCCTGAGAGAACAGAGCGGTAGAATCGTTGCCAAAAACTTTGCGCACGCGTCACCATAATTACCAGTCTCGTTCTGAAGGTGAGAGGGGAATTTTACGCATGCGTTCCTTTTTCTCATCTTCGTGCTCTTTTTCTCGTTCTAATGCGCGCCGTAAAGTTTCCTGAACATCCTGTGGCGGCTGTTTTTTTTCTTCCGGTTTTTTTTGTGGCTCGTTTTCTTTCTGCTCTTGTTCTTTGGGTTGGTCTTGCGGCTGCTGTTGCTGTTGTTTCTGTTGCGGCTGCTGTTGTTGATTCTGGCTTTGGTTCTGATTAGGATTCTTGGGTAGTAGATCGCGAATTTCGATCAAGTCTTCAAGTGCTTGTTCTTGTAAAACATGACGTTCTTGTTTTTCTGGCTGATTAGTTACGATTTCTTTCTGAAGCTTTTCGGCATGCGCTGCAATCTTTTCAATCTTAGCCTTGTCTTCAGGTGTAAAGGGAGGCAGGTTGGTGTTTGACTGGTTTTGTTGAATATACTGATCTGCCCATTGAGGAAACCGATCTTGGAAAAGTCGAGTAAGTTGTAACGTTTCAGTTTGCGAATCTCTGTTTTTAAGATAAATGTGGTTCAGTTGTTGAATGGCATTACTTTGACAGAGAATTCCTTCCCCAACTAAGCTTTCAGGCGCTGCTAACGCTTTCCAGAATCCATAAACCACGGGTTCGCTCTCAGTTACTTCATTGACAGCTTCTGGTTTAAGATCTTTCAACGCAGCGGTTGCACCGGTCATACTGTCACGCGCTAGTTCAATCTGCTGAGCCATCATGGCTTGTTGCTGTTGATTGGTCACAGCTTGCAACAGTTGGCTCTTGAGTGGAATCCAGAGATCAGCCTGAGTCTTTTGACGTTCTGCGAGTGCTTCAGCCTGTGCAATTAAGCTGGGGGCCTCATTCGTGAACAACGTGGTTGCACGGGTCATGATTTCTCGTTGTTCCGCCAACAGGGTGTTCATCAGCTGATCAGGTGGTGTTTTGCCATGTTTTTCCATGACTTGAGCAATATGGGCCTGCTCGCGTGCTGCAGCCAGGGGAGTTACAGCTCGGCTTAGATTCCGGATACATCGGGCGTCATCAGGGGTTTCTCGAAGGGCAGTTTGAAACGCGGTGGACGCTTCACCCAATGCGTCGGCTACAGCACCGGGTTCTTTAGCTTCAGGAGCGTGCGCTTGCGCGACGAGGAGTTTACCGAGCAGTTCACCCGCTTGCGATCCGAGACGTCGTGATGAAAGTAACGGCCGTAGAGTTTGCACGGCATTGGTTATATCTTGAGCGCAGGAGTACGCATAAGCCGCATTATACCGATAAATTTCCGCTTCGACTGGATCGGCACCGCGTGCTGCAGCCAGGAAGGTCTCGGCTGAGTTAAGGTAAGCTTTCTTTTTAAAAAGGGATTGTGCCAGTCGAGCACCCGCACGACCTGGCGCTATCACAGGCGCTGAAACCTTGGGGACCTCATTTGTTGCAGCAAGGGGTTGTTCTTGAGCGTGTAGGATCGTCAGGAATAGCAGGGCTATGGTCGTGACTGTTCGGCGGGTGAGTTTTCGGCTGAAACGTCCCCGGCTGGTCCAAGCCGCTGCCAGCAGGCAGAATATTGCGGGAATAAGAAAGAGTTGAAAACGCTCTTGATACCGATTTTCAATCAGTTCTTGCTGTTCTTGGGCTGCGATTTGACGCAGATGATTTCGATAAATGGCGCCTAATGTGGTAAGCGCCGTACCCGCTGTTCCAAGCGGAATGTAACGTCCGCTTTTCGATGCTGCCGCAATGGCGTGTAGGGTCTCACTCACAAGCTTGGTTT
>CAZSUM010000302.1:0-3498 GCA_964610015.1 uncultured Lentisphaeraceae bacterium | reverse complement strand
ATATGCGTTATCGGGTTCAGTTTACAGGTTACACGGCTTGGGTTGAGAAAAAAAGAGTGTTAATGTCAGTTGCTCGTTTCACCGGGATGGATCGTGCCTTCCCACCAGGGCGGGCCAACGAACACATTCCCAGCATAAGCGACGTTGATGGTGATGTATTGCTTGGTAGCTTTACGACTACTACGATCGGCATAAGAAACACCGTAAAGTCGCATGTCACGCCAGTGATGGTAGCAGCGGATGATGGGAATACGCGATGCGCTGTAAGGCAGAGGATTGTTCGCGTCATCCTTGCCGCTGTTCTTATCGCCATACGTCATCTGATCCATCTTATAGTCACGCATGGTTTCTCGTTGGACGTCATTGGCGGCTGTCCAGCCTGACGGCACGGAAGCCGCCGAGAATTCATAAAAATAACTACAACACTCGACAGCATCGTTGCGTAACGCATCATTGTTTTTTTCGTTGTCGTAATATCGGTTTGCGTCCAGTTTACTGCTCGTGTCGCTAATCGCACTAACAAACGTTGCCGGTCGGGTACGGTCTCGCCCCCCATATTCATCTGCCCGGCAGACGTACATGGCACGATCGTCAACATACTCGGGGTAGAGATTGGAAAGCCAGTCTGGTGTGCGATTATCATGCTCACCGCGGTAGATCGTCAGCGCGACCCCAAATTGTCGCAAGTTAGATTTACAATTGGCTTGCCGAGCCTGTTTGTATCCCGATTTAACGGAGACCACGAGGGCTGAGCTGAGAATCCCTAAAATCGCGATGACAACCATTAACTCAATCAGCGTAAAGCCCTGGTGCTTTTGGCATGATGTCTGCGGATGATTACTGGATTGCCACAAGGGCCTCAGAACCTGACACAGCGATTGATTGATCTTGTTTAGACACCACATAGATTACTTGTTTCGCAGAAAGCATGCCAAAAGCTTGATCCGTATGACAAGCGAGAAGGTGTCAAAATTAATGAAAAATCAGGTGGCAACCGAGGATTTGTATTTTTGGGAAAGATGAGATGCATACTTTAGTACACAGAAATGCGGAATATTCGCTGAAAAGGGTGCGTTGTTCACAACGCAGTCAGTGGGTTTCAGCATGGGATCGCATGACGCGGTCATCACTGTTTTTGGCTGTTTTAGCACTGTTTTTTTGGCAAGGGACGGCGTTGGCACAGGTCGTGCGTAATTTGCGTGCCAAACCAGCTTGGGATCTGCCTGTCGCTGGGAGCCGATTAGTCGTCGAAAAAGAAACAAACGACTTTTTCTTGGTGCAGGTCCCGGCCCAGCTTGAGAGCAATGTGGTTGCAGGAATCCGAGCTTTTGCAACGACAAATGAGGTGGCGAGTCGCGTGGTATGGCGTGACGCAACATTGCTCACGGTTTTAGTCGATGCGCGTGAGGCGCGTAAACGTCAGGTACTCAAAATCTATCCAGTACCTGGTGAGAAGCCCGTTGAGGTGGTGCCAAGGGGGCTACTTGATCCGACCCCGCTCTATGGGACTGCGCGACGAACGGCGGGGATGGACTATCCCGCCTCGCTAGCGGATATCGGAATGCTGGAAACGCGTTGTGATGGCAAGGCGTACGACTTTTCAGTCCGTACCTTTACGCAACTTGGAGAGACCTTCAAGGATTGGAATCGAGGCGACTGGACCCGCAAGAGTCATCTGGTTGAGTTGCGCACCTGGTTGTTGGTGCCAGAAGAGGGACGGTTTGTCTTTGGACTGGCAGGTGTGGCACCGGCATGGCTCCAAGTGGATGGGCAGGAGGTTTTGGCGCATCCTGCAGATCAACCGTTTGATGCCTGGACCGCAGGTGATGAGGTCGTGTTGTCGGCTGGTTTGCGACGAATTGAGATTCGCACGGTCTGCCGTCAGCAGATCGATACCGGTTTGGCTTGGAAGCGCGCGGGTGAACCCGGTATTGCCACCAATGTGGTGATGATTACCGGTGGTGATCTGCGAAAGGGGCGTTGGGAAAGAAGGGAACAGATTTTGCATCCATACGGTACCGCTGAAAGTCTTCAGGCCTATCGTTTTCGAGGAATGGATGACTTATTTATTCCCTTTCAATTAAAGGATCAGAGTGCCTGCTGGGGCACCAATTATTGGGCCACGTGGACCATGGGCGCGCACCACCAACCCTTGGGAGGTGGCGAGACCCTCAGCGTGACGCTTCGTAAAAGTCAATTGCCCTCTTCGCTTTGGCTACAGGTCCGTGCGGCGAGTGGAGAAGAGGCTGAGTATGAAATGCCACTCGCTTATGATGGGCCGGTTTGGGACGAATATGAGGTGTCAACACGCGTGACCGATGTTCCTGCAGTTTGCTATGCCGATGATCGGGTGCATCCCATTATTCGGATTCGGACCTCCGCGCCGGATCAGCTCTCATATGAGCTCATCAGTGAGCGCGTTGCGCTGGATGGACAGCGTACGCGCAGACAAGATACGGTCACGCCTGATAAGGGATGGGTCCGCGTTTATCTCGAATCCTTTGAGGTTTCATCGATTTCCAATGTTACTTGGACATTGCAGCACGGGGGGGTGACGCTGAGCAGTGGGGAGTTGCGCTTTCAGCGTGAGCCGCACCAGCATCTCCCTGACGCAGTGTCCGGCGGACTTTTTAAAGAAGGCGCGGCCTTTGTTGTTCTCGTTGCCTCAAGAGCTGCCCGGGAACAGCTTGTCGAACCCGTCGAAAGCGGGGCAGCACTTCAGAAGGTGGCAATTCTGGATGGGTTCTTGTTTGGGAGTGATCCCCACAACAGGGACGATGACTCCGGTCAATCTTTTGAAACGAACAGGATTTGGCAGGTCACGAATCTTCAGGCCATTGAGCAGACTGACGATGCTTCCGGCACGACGCTGCTACTACCCTTTGTAGCGATTCGTGAAGTATTACCGGCGGATGTGGTGATTTTGGCGCCGTCTTTGCTCTCAATCAGTCGGGAAGGGGGCACAGCTGGATTTGAACGGCGTCTGGCCGCGATGGCCAGTTTGTTGGCAAGTCCAGCCTGTGGACAACCGCGGGTTTTATTGGTGGTCCCCCCCGCTTTTGATGTCTTGCCGGGGTGTGGGTGTGTGGTTGGTGAACACGCCTGTGTGCATGCCGCCAAAGCGCGCGACTACGCCACCCTTGTCGTACGGGTTGCCGATGCCCTAGGACTTGAGACCGTGGATCTCTTCACCGCCTTTATGACCTCCGAAGAAAGCGATCCCTTGATTCGCAATGGCGCACTCACTTGCCATGGTAGAGCGTTTGCGCGTTATCTCATCCAGGAAAGGCTTTCAAGACTGTCGTTCACACCGGATTTGTGAGTGTCATGCGCGGAATCGCTAAGTGCCGATTGCTCTCCCCTTCTAGTAGCACGTCATAACGCTCGGGTGCGGCGTCGCGTGCGTGCCAAGGCTTGAGACTGTTGTCCAGCAACGACGCCGGTGCGATCGCGCCCTGACCGTAGCGGTGGTTGATCCTATCTACGGCCGCGTCCAGT
>CAZSUM010000301.1:0-3513 GCA_964610015.1 uncultured Lentisphaeraceae bacterium | reverse complement strand
GCAGCGGACGCAGTGCTCTGGCTGACAGAAAACGGTTTAAATGAAGCAATGAACCGGTTTAATGGCTGGCAAGCGGTCGAAACGCAGTCAGCAGACCGGATGTGAGATTGGAAATCCAATGATGAAGAAGTACGATGGCTTGTATATCTTCGCCGGCTCGGCGAAAGATGACGTGCTGGAGAAACAGATTGAAAAGGCGTGCGGCGAAATCACGCGCTTGTCCGGCAAGATTCTGAACACCGATGTGTTGGGAAAGAAAACATTTGCTCGGACCATGAAAAAACGTGATAGCGGCGTTTATGTGACCGTGCGGTTTGAACTTGACCCGCAACAGGTCACCGCGTTGAAAAACCGGTATCGTCTCATGGATGAGGTTTTCCGCGTTCAAATCCTCGCGGTTGACGAAAGCCGTGAGACAGCATTGACCAAGCAGGCTGATGAGCATAGAGCTCGTATGGCTGCACGTGAAGCCGCAGCTGACGCAGCGGACGCAGCGAAACAGGAAAACGAACAGGAGGCGTAACCCGCCCCCCTAACAAAAGGACGGCAGTTCATGGCATCCTTCAACAAAGTCATTCTTATGGGGAACCTAACACGGGACCCGGAAATGCGACAGACACCTTCTGGCGCAAAAGTTTCTGAACTGCGCCTCGCCGTCTCTGAAACTTGGCGTGACAAAAGTGGCCAGCAGAAAGAGGTCACCTGTTTTGTTGATGTGGTTGTCTGGGAAAAACTGGCAGAACTCTGCCAGCAATATCTCGCCAAAGGCAGACAAGTCCTCGTTGAGGGTCGTTTGCAGTTGGACGAGTGGAAAAACCAGCAGGGCGAAACAAGAAGCAAATTGCGCGTACGTGCAGATACCGTCAAGTTTGTCGGGGCAGCCCCGAGATCGGGCGATGCCAACGGCAATGCGCCGAGGGCCTCTGCCCCGGATGCTGAAACTACGCCGTCATCCGCACAGACCCATGACAATGCGTCCATGCCCTCAGATGACCTAACCAGTGATGATGAACATCTCCCGTTCTAACAAATGAGTGTTTAAGAAGAGGAATTACGTTTATGGCCATGCAAAGAAAAAACAACAGACCGGATCGGGCTAGCCAAGACGCCATGCCGACCCGCAAACGAGCCAAAGTGTTGGATCCCAATGATATTATCGACATCAACGATGTCGAGTTTCTGCGCCGATTCATCACGGAATACGGTAAAATTGTACCCGCGCGCCTGACTGGCGTCACGGCCGCCCAGCAACGTCAGATCAAGCAGGGTGTGCGCCGCGCGCGTAACATGGGCTTGTTGGCATAGCGCGAGAGGAATGCACATTATGGCTACTGAAATTCTATTGTTGTCTGATATTCCTGACTTGGGTCAGGCTGGTGATGTTGTTAAGGTTGCAGACGGGTATGCTCGGAATTACCTGTTACCCAAAGACCTCGCCGCCCCTGTTTCACAACTTGCCTTGCGTCGCTTGGCAAAGTTGCGCAAGGAACGTGAAGAAGTCAACCGCATCCAATTGGCGGAAGCCAAGGATAAAGCCGCGAAAATGGCCCATACGTCGGTCACCATTCGTGCGAAAACGGTTGATGGCACACGTCTATACGGCTCAGTCACAGCAGCAGATATCGCTGCCGCACTGGAGTCTGGCAATCAGGTGACGGTTGACAAAACCCAAATCACCCTTCCCGAGCCACTGAAAGAAATCGGAACCTTTGATGTAACCGTCACCCTTTGCCCCGAAGTGACGTCTTCCATTAAAGTGTGGATCGTCGAAGAGTAAGCCTCTTAAAAACAGCGCCTGAGTGACGTCTGTCACCAGGCGCTGTTTTCCCTCATCTCCCTCGCCCTCTGGGAGAGGGCTGGGGTGAGGGTTGCGGGCTCTGCTCGCATTAGAGAAGAGCACGACGTTGCGAAAACCGTTCTAACACATCACAAGGAGCACTGATGTCGCAAGCACCCAAAATATCTGCTGCGGCGAGTTCCTTGAGGACCCCGCCTCACAGCGAAGAAGCCGAACGTGGCATTTTAGGGTCTATCTTACTCGATGCTGCCACAGATAGTCGAATCCTAGACCTTTGCACTGAGCGTGGCATCTCTTCCGATGCTTTCTTCTCCTATCGCAATCGTATCTTATTCGAAACGCTCACCGAAATGTCCCATGCGGGACTGACCATCGATCCCTTGACGCTGAGCGAGCGGTTGCAAGCCCTGAACCGAATGGATGATGTTGGCGGGCTCACGACCATTCAAACGCTGATTGATGAAACCCCAACTGCCGCCCATGCTGAATATTACATTAATATTGTCAGACAGAAACACCTGCTTCGCTCGGTTATTACCTGCGCTCGTGATGCCGAACGGCGCTGCTTCGATGAGGTGATCAGTGCGGACTTGATTCTCAGTGAGGTTGAACAGAAGTTTCTGGGCATCGCTGACCAGCGTGAAGGCACGGGCCTGACGTGGCCGCAGGCGATCAATAACACCATGGGCCATATCGACCGACTCTTCTCGCTCGGTCCCGGTGCCGTGGCCGGTTTGCCGACGGGTTTGAGAAATCTTGATTTTAAACTCAAAGGCCTTCGTAATGGCGAAATGATTGTGCTGGCAGCCCGACCCTCAATGGGAAAAACCTCGCTGGCCATGAATATTGCCGAACGTGTAGCGCTCGGAAAAGACATGACCGAACGTGCCATGAAGGGGGATCAAGGCCGTACCCATGCCGTGGCTGTTTTTTCGCTAGAGATGTCAACGGAATCTCTGGCCATGCGTATGCTCTGCGGCTTTGCGGGTGTGCCAGGCTTTAAAATTGACCAAGGGATACTGAACCCCAAAAAAGTTAACCAGCAACTGACCCGTGCAGCATCGGAACTCGCTAAGGCCCCCATTTATGTGGATGACACCGGCGGCTTGGATGTCATGGACATGCGCGCACGCGCACGCCGAATGAAAAAACGCTTTCAGATTGAACTCATTGTTATCGATTATCTGCAGCTCTGTAACTGCCGTGAGTTTGCCAGACAGGGACGCCAAATTGAAACCTCGCAGATCTCTGGCCATATCAAAGCCATGGCTAAAGAACTCAATGTTCCAGTCATAGTCTTAAGCCAGCTTAGCCGCGCACCCGAACAACGTGGTGATAAAACGCACAAACCCAAGCTTTCTGACCTAAGAGACTCTGGTGCCATTGAACAGGATGCCGATGTGGTCCTGTTGCTACGCCGTCCGTGCAAAGCCCCCGGCGATCCGGAAAATGAAGATCTGCGCCTGGCGATCATAGATGTTGCAAAACATCGTAACGGCCCCACGGGTGAAGTCCGCTTGAATTTCGATGACTCCTTGACCCGATTTAGCGATCGAACAGACCAAGCCTCTGATACAGAAGGGTTCTCGCCGGAGTAAGCTTCGGCTAGTTACCCCCAACGTTCCCCCTCTCCCTTCCCAACTAATGCACTCCCGCACTCGGTCAAGTCCTGATTTAAAGTTGTCACTTTTTTGTTCATGTTTCATTGTTGTTTT